>JAJYJW010000007.1 GCA_021789155.1 Microcaldota archaeon | reverse complement strand
GTAAGATATCCTATACCTACGATGCATTACCTTCCTTAACTGTTCCACTTTTTCCAATGCGATCACATGCTGTGTTTATGAAATATCCTTTTGCTTGCAAATCGTTATTAAGTTTTCATTCTTATCTTTAGCATGCATAAAATGTTGCTCCAGTCAGCGATGGAATATCTCATGACCTATGGATGGGCAATCCTCATCATCGCAGTAGTCTTAGGAGCACTCTTCCAGCTCGGAATCTTCAACGCATCGACATTTACGCCAAAGGCGCCCCCAGGCGCATGCCACGTCTTCAGGCCAAACGGCCCAGGAACAACTTCATTTATCAATACGCAGGGCATATGCAATGGTGAACTTCCTCAATATGTGGCTAAGTTCACCGGTGCGCTTACAAGTTACGTAAACGCAGGCACGAAAACCATACTTGAACCAAGTGTGTTTACTTTGACTTTGTGGGAAAGATGCATAGGCTGTTCGTCATCCTCAAGCTATATAGCGTTAGGCCTTTCGGGGACGTCAGCACTGCCTGAAATGTGCGTATCCTGCGGAACCGGAGGCATAGGCCCATTGATATACATGGGAGGAAGCAATTACAGATATTTCCAGAGCACGGGTGCAAGCGCTATAGATGGCGCGTGGCATTTCATATCGTTTTCAGTTCCAGGTAATGCACTCACTTCGATAGCAAGTTCATCGGTTTACATTGACGGTGCAGCCGCAACGGTGTATACTACCATTGATACTGCGGCACAATCTGCAATTGCAGGTCCATTCTACATCGGTGCAGGATTGAATTATGGCTTTCCAGGTACGATAGCAAACGTCCAGTTCTACAATACTACATTATCTGCCAACGAGATAACTTCACTCTACCAGGAAGGAATAGGCGGCGCCCCCATCAAGCTCAACAACCTCGTTGGTTGGTGGCCTTTGAACGGCGACACGAAAGATTACTCTGGAAACAACAACAATGGTGCTGCATCGAGCGTTACATTCACCAGCTCCTGGGAATCAGGTTATTCCGCACCATGATGGTAATATGAAATTCAAACTTCAGTCAGCGATGGAATATCTCATGACCTATGGCTGGGCGATATTGATCATTGCGGTCGTACTCGGCGCATTGTTTCAGTTGGGGATCTTCAATGCATCTACTTTCACGCCAAAGGCGCCTCCAGGCGCATGCCACGTCTTCAGGCCAAACGGTCCTTTCACGACTTCTTTCATCAATCTTCAAGGAATATGTAATGGAGAATTGCCGCAGTATGCTGCAAGTTTTTCAGGTGCAGGACCTGCTACCGTACCTTCATCTACGTCGCTTGCGATAACGAACAAACTTACTATTTCGGTATGGGCTAATCCTTCGTGGAGAAACACTGCTGGAGGCGGTTGGCCGGCAATAGTAGGAAACAATGACCAATTGAACGGAGGCATAAGTTTGAATATGGGCACATTCGGTCCTCCAGCATGTTCTAGATGGTGCTTCCTGATAAACGCCATAGGAACTGGTAACTTGTGTCCTGCATCAGCATGCGAAACCCTTGGCCAATGGGATTTCTTGGTAGGGGTATATGATGGTTCAAACATTTATCTTTACCAAAACGGCAAGCTTCAGGGTTCAACAGCACATACGGGAAACCTTGCGGCGTCTACATCTAATCTAATGATAGGCGGTTCAAGCGGGAACTATCCTTATTTCAGAGGGCAAATAAGCAATCTGCAAATATACAACTACTCGTTGACAGCAAACGAGGTAGTGGCGTTGTATCAGGAAGGAATAGGCGGCGCCCCGCTAAAACTCAATAATCTGATCGGCTGGTGGCCTTTGAACGGAGATACGAAGGATTATTCGGGAAACAACAAAAACGCTCAAGCTACTACTGGAGTAACATTCACCAGCTCCTGGGTTTCAGGCTATTCGGCTCCTTAGCCTTAAATATGCATAATGTGCAGATGTTATCATGCTTAGGAAGTTGTTTGCGCAATCTGCCATGGAATACCTCATGACCTACGGGTGGGCAATACTGATCATGGTGGTGGTGCTCGCGGGTTTGCTTCAGATGGGAGTTCTCAATTCATACACTTTTACCCCGAAGGCGCAAACAGGTTCGTGCTCTATATACCGGCCTTATGGCGCGCACAACTCTAATCTTGCCGTTAAGAAGGGAGTATGCACTAACGAGATACCTCAATACGTGGCGTATTTCAACGGGGCAACTTCATCGCTTACAGGTAATTTCGCATCTACAACTGGTCCGGTTACGATCAATATGTGGATATCGGAATCGTCAGGTCCCACGAATTACAACCAATATTATTTGGTGTGGGGGAATATGAACACGCATTCAGGATTCACGTTACGCGATAGTTGGCCGCGCACCGCGTTTGCATGCATCTCCTCAATAACCAACACTGCATGGGGGCAATTCTTTGCAGGTTATCCACAGGGAAAACCAAACGTGTGGTATATGGCAACAGCAGAATATGATACAAACGCACAGACGATAAATCTGTACCTTAATGGGGTACTGCAATCAACGACACCTATAACTGGTACTTTCAGCCCTCTGGCAGGAGTATTCACAATACATAATTCCACATACGCTGTAGACCTCATATCCAATGTCCAGTTCTACAATACTACATTGTCTGCGAACGACATAAAGAATCTGTATTATGAAGGAATAGGCGGCGCACCTATACAGCTCAACCACATAGTTGGCTGGTGGCCTTTGAATAACGATGTGAACGACTATTCTGGAAACAATTACGCCGGAACTCCGTCAAACGTGATATTCACTAGTACATGGACCAATGGTTATACCATACCTTAGTTTCTAGTATTGTGTCTAGTTTTTTTGCTTGCCTTAGGTATGCACTTTCTTACGTTTGGAAGATTCATCGCAAAAAGTACGATGTTGATGAGTATCGCTGCAAGTATCAGATACACTTGATAATCAGCAACCCACGATATCACAGAACTGACTTCCAATGCGTTCAATGACAATGCGTAGAGCGGTGCAGCGATCAGAGGCGCGGAGCAACCGCATCCAGCTATCGCTCCCCCAACAACGGCTGCGGCCATTCCGAATATTCCGTTTGTGCCCTTTCCTAAGGAATGCAAGCTGTACGTTACGTATATGCTAAGTGCCATCAGCGCAGATGCGCTAAGAACCAACGCATAAATCAGATATTGCGGAATAGTGACGAAAAATGAATTGCCATAGTTTGATGATGCGATTATGTATTCAATCAGCAAATAGTAGATCGCAGCGAATGCTACGTTCAAGTACACCGCAGTTCTTGAAGAATAAAACGCACGCAAGTCTTTGATGAGTTCTTGCATCTAAATCGCTAAAACATGAGGCTTTTTTCCTATTTATGTGTTGTTCCCTGCTGGAACGCGCAGATAATGCGCGTTTCAGGTCAACCTGCTTGCTATCGCGGTTATTGTGTTCATTCCGCATGCTGGAGCAGTGTTGTTTATCGACTTGCACAGCAATGCAATGTATATGTCCGCAGCACCGTATTCGGCATATCCGAAAGTATTGGTCGGATAAGCTATCTGGTGTAGTATTTGCTCATGCGTCATGTTCATTATCGTGGTGGTGCCATTGGAGAATATGCTGGCATCAGCGCCCCCTACGCTATACCTGCCCCAAATAGTGTATGGCGTTCCGGCGAAATTGTTGTTCGCGACTATGACGTTGACTGCAGCATCGTATGCTGCGTTGTTGTTGCTTGCCACCATGCTTTGTACTTGCGATAGAGGTGCAAAGTTAAACCCTGAATATATGTTAGATGCGAATTCCAAAGGCAAGAAATTCAGGTATTTGCTTGAATAGAAGCTGCCTAGGTTCATCTCTGCAGTTGCATTGTACGCTACAGGGCGCCAGAACAACGTCGGAAGGTCTGCGTCCTTCAACGCGCTGTATCCCTTGTATAACGCGCTGAAGTTTCCGAATCTGCTAAGTGCAAGTGCCATTGCCCATCTGTTCTCTGCGCAATACACGCATGAGATTGCCCCTAGATATATTACCGTTGGTTTGCCGTTTACCATCAACGTGCTAGAATTGTCAGGTCTGTTTAGGCCCACGCCCTGAAATGACCCGCTGAGCAACAGCTCTCCAGCATGTGTGAAGTAAGAATCAGGAGCGTTGTTTATTATGCTCAATTCTGAGCTATTCAAAGGCGCATTGATGTTCGTAAGCCTGCTCCCGAAGGATTGGTTCTGCGTTATCACTGGATATCCAGGATAAGTGTCATTAGGCGTTATCAGGCTGCTCGTAACGTTCAGCGCGATTAGCTTTACTGTGGTGTTGGTTGATTTTGCTGCAGTGCTTGCTATGCTTATCGCATTCTGGGCACCGAGATACGCGTAAATTCCCACGACTATTGCTGCAATTCCTATAAGGAGTGCTGCAAAAGATACTAGCTTGAGCGTTTTGATTGTTTTCTCTACGCTAGATTTTTTATTCGATGGCATAAAACTCAGATTATATTTAATATTATGGGGTTATATTACTATTGTTTCGTGTTTATCATGATGCAAACATCGCGCATGCAAGAGCGTACCAAAGGCATAGAACTTGAGATGATAGACGCGCATTGCCATCTCAATCTTTTCGATGATCCCGTCAAGACCGTTGCGGAATCGTTATCGAACGGGGTGAGTGCTATGATAAGCGCAGGAGGTTCTGCAGAAGACAACATTGCAGTCCTCAATCTTCTCTCGAACGACAGCGTTTTCGGGGTTGTCGGTATAAGCCCAGATTATGTGCTGAAAGATTACGCATACATAGCGGAATTGGCTGAACTTGTGCGCATGAATCGCAAGATCGTAGGAATAGGAGAAGTAGGATTGGACTACAAATCTGCGCCTTCAGACAAGGAAAAAGAAAAGCAACGCGAAGCGTTTTCATTGCAAATAGATCTTGCCAATGAATTGCATATCCCTTTGGTGGTTCATTCAAGGGTTGCACTAACTGAATGCATAGAACTGCTGAGTAGAAAAGACGCAAAGAACGTGATGTTCCATCATTATGAGGGTAGCGAGATAGAAGCAAATCTGATAAAGGACAATGGCTATTTCATCTCAATACCTCCAACAGAATCGAGTAAGAGGAAAAGGGCCGTGAAGGCAATGCCCATAGAGCAAATACTCGTTGAAACGGATTCTCCAGTAGTCGGGGCTATTCCTTCAGACGTTTTGAAATCAATAGAGCTCGTTGCCAAGTACAAGGAAATGAGCGTGGAAGAGGTAGCAAGGCAAACTTCTTCGAATACAAGAAACCTGTTCTTCATATGAAAAACGAAGCAAAATTTCAATTATGTCCTGCTGGCGAGGATATAAAGCTTAATAAACCCTTAAATACAGAATATAACGTATGGGCTCGTAGCTCAGCTTGGATAGAGCGGTAGCCTTCTAAGCTAAAGGTCGCGGGTTCAAAATGGTCTTTTATAGATCAATGAAAATCCCGCCGAGCCCGAATAGGTGTTGTCATGGCTAAGCCAAATTCAAATCCGAAGTTCGAAGCAACGATAGTCCAGATAAAACAGCAATTGGACATGCTTTTAGGCGATAATAGCGTTCCAAGGAACGTGAAAAGCGCACTCGATTCAGCGAAAAAGTTGCTTGACGGCGAAGAAGGATACGCCGTAAGAGCTTCAAGCGCCACTTACAAGATAGACGAAGTGAGCAATGACATCAACTTACCGCCTTACGCAAGGACCGTAATATGGAATGTGCTCAGCTTGCTCGAGTCAATCAAGGAATGATTACAGGTAAGTCCAGAAAAGTTCAGAGTCTACTATGTAACCGTATGCTTTGCGCAAATAACCCATGCTTTCTTCGGTAAGATAAGCATTCGCATTGTGCAAGGCCATTGCTTTTTCTAATACGCTTTCCTTTGTAGCGCCATTTTTAACGTGCTCGTTTCTCTCTTCATTAAGTTCCGCGAGGCAGTATGCTGCTATCATGCTCGCATAGTCGTAAATAGGATATCTAGTCTGCAAAAGCGCGTAAATCTGCGATAACATCTCGCTTTGTTTTGGATTAGTGGAGAACAGCACGTGCCCTTTTTCGTGGTTTACCGCGAATTCAACAGGTTTGCAATACCTGTCGCCGCTTATGCATATCGCTTCTCCCATGCGGCTGCACATGAAACCAATGGTTATCCCGAATCTAAGAGCGTCGTCAGCAAGCACGAATCCCGAGCCTTTTCCGTCTTTTCTGAAAAGGGAGAAGCAGCTTTCGTTCAATGCCGTCGAATATTCCTTGCTTATTCCTATTCTGTTGAGCGAAAACATGCTGTTGTCGTTTGAAATCGGATCATCGGGTGCAAGTTCCATGTCATCCCTTCTTTCCATTTCCTTCAGAACTTCCCGCACTAACGTTATAGTATAATCATCGTCCTTGAATATGTTCAAGCATAGGAACTTCGAGTCTGGCATATTATCAGTAACAAACGTTTTGCCCGAAGCCATTTATATTCATTCTTTCTTCGCGGTTTCCTATGTTGGCTTACGCTAAGTATTTGAAAAAACAAAAAGAGTGAAGAAGTATAAAGCTTGTATAAATTAGGAGTTAGTAGCAGTGCGCTCACAGGTCGCCGAAGCTCCCTGCTTACACGCCTACCCTATCAAGGTCATGTACTATAACCTCCCTAAATGTCTCGTTTCGGGTGCGGCTTCGTCCTTAGATGCATTCAGGACTTATCCGCTTGGCGCGTGGCTACTCGGCTATGCCCAAATGGACAACCGATAAGCTAGAGGCGCCGAAATCCTGTTCCTCTCGTACTAGAGATTTCTTATCCTCTGACATTAACACTTCCAGTAGATATTACCGTACTGTCTCGCGACGTACTGAACTCAGCTCATGTAGGTCTTTAATGGACGAGCAGTCCAGCCCTTGGCAGCTCCTGCACCACCAGGATGACCTAAGCCCATATCGATGTATCAAACGGCTGGGTCGCTTTGAACGCTCACCAGCCACGAACCGGTTACCTCCAGAGTAACTTATCTGACAGCATGGAACCCCATTAAAAGGGTTTCCAGGGTTCGTTAAGCCCCTATTTCTAGTCTGCATCCCACGCTTTTAAGGATACAGTCAGCCCTGCATTTGCCTTTATGCTTAACAGCTGGTTTCCAACCAGCTTAAGCAGAGCATTGGTCACTTTCGTTTCCTTATCGAAAGCAACCGCCCAGTCTAACTATCCACCTGCAGCTGTTCCCCTTTCGAGGTTAGCTGTGCAGCAAACGTAGATTGGTGTTACACTTTCGCTCCACCATGACCGAAGCCATGGTTTCGACGCTCCCAATTACGCTATGCAGCGTCCGCTGCACAACAACAACAGGCTATAGTAAAGCTTCATGGAGACTTCATTTCCCACTGAAAGAACATGGCATATTCACCATGCAGTGAGTTCACCGGATCCAAGATTGGGACAGTAGGGGAGTCGTTACGCCCTTCATGCAAGTCACCTATTAAGTGACGAGGTATTACGCTACCTAAAGAGAGTCAGAGTTACTCCCGCTCTTTGCTAGCGCTTAGTCCCGTTGAAACGGGGTTTCGCGTACTAGCGGTGAGCAGGCGTCACCCACTGTACTAAGCCTTACGGCTGTGCGGTGAGTTGTGTTTTTGATAAACAGTCGCTCCCCCCTAGTTAATGCTATCTGCACTTACTAAGCGCAGACATGGTTTCTTGAAAACTTACACCACTAATTGGCCGATTTCCCTAACCTTGGTTCTTCCGCCACACCTTGGCCTTTTCAGCCAGCAGCACTTGTGCTAGTTCTCGGTACGGATTGATACGATCGTTGCTGATTCCCTTTTCACGGGCCCAGGAATTTGGCTATAAGTTCATTTAGCTGCTTCTCCTCATAATAAGACTCTGCAGCCATTTGCACGTTGTTACAAGCCTATCCCCAGGCGTCAGAAATCAACCTTGTGTTGCCACGCCTACGTATCAAGGGCCAGAATATTAACTGGCTACCCTTTTGCGCGGTAGTGATTGGCTCCGCACTTAGGACCGCCTAACTCCCCGCTGACGATCATTGCGAGGAAAACCTTGTGCTTCCGGTGTAATTGATTCTCACAATTATATGATATTACTAACACCAGGATTTTCTCAACTGCACGATCCACGAGTTCTTTCGAACTCACTTCTTGTCATGCAGCACGCCTTCTTACCAGTCTTTCGACTCTGGGGTCTCGGTACATAATTTAGCCCCGTCCATTTTCGCACAGCAAAATCTTAATCGGTACGCTATTACTCGTTTTTTAAAGGGTGGCTGCTTCTGAGCCTACCTCCCGACTGTCTACGAAATTGCCATACTTTGTTACACTTAATTACGATTTAGGGACCTTAACCTCAGTCACCGTCTTTACGGTCTCGTCGCGCTAGCTTACCCAACGCGCCCGACTCCCGGGGTCTACGCAGCACATATATTCGGAGTTTGACGAGAAAGTAGAGCCTTTCGGCTCCGCGCTTCCTAATCGGTTGCTCTACCTTATGTGCAAACTAACCCGGAGCTATCCTGAAGATACTTCAGAAGGGACCCGCTATTGCCATGTTCGATAGGTCTATCGCCCCTACCCGCAGCTCACCCAACAGGACATGCCATGACAGGTATCGGGCCTCCATCGAACGTCAATTCGACTTCGCCCTGGCCGCGCGTAGATCACAATGGCTTCGGGTCGTAGATTAGTGGCTTAGGCGCTTTCGCACCCTGCACCTCATTGCTTGCGTGCACTCGCTTTCGCTGCGCTATAAACTTGCCACTCAAATACACTCCCTGGCTCTTGCTTCAAGAAGAAGGATGTAACACTGGTAACATGCATCGCTGTTGCCTTTCGGCTCTTCGCTTCTGCATGCGTCATCCCTTTCATGCCACATCTTCTTGTAACCACTTAGTTTCAGATCTATTTCACTCCCACGCGTGTGGGTTCTTTTCAGCTTTCGTTCGCACTACTTGTTCGCTATCGGTCTCTGGTCAATATTTAGGATTGGAGTTTAATGCCCCCATATTCATCCGGCATAATAAAGCCGGACTACTCTTCACAACAAAACTCACATCAATTCGCATACGAGGCTGTCACTCTCTATGGCCACTCTTTTCAGAGCGTTCTGCTGATGATACAAGTCTAAAAGTTGCACCACATCTCCTTGCTTTTTGCAAAGTAGGATTCAGATTGTCCTCTACCTCGTTCACTCGCGTTACTAAAGGTATCGCTGTTGCTTTCTTCTCCTGCGGGTACTAAGATACTTCAGTTCCCCGCGTTTGCTTACACCATTATACATGGTATACGATTCAGTAATCTTCGGTTCAAAGGCTGACATGCGCCTACCCGAAGCTTATCGCAGCTTGCCACGACTTTCTTCGCTACCAGAGCCAAGCCATCCACTAAGTGGCTTAGTAATATACAAAGCTTTATACTTCTCCTCAAATCAATTGCAAAATTGCAATATCACGGGTGCGACATGCTAGAATACAAAAATTGTATCTCTTGCAAACACAAAAAAGCTAGAGCGCTCTTAAGTTTTTTTACAAGATAAAGCACGCCATGAAGGCACCAAAAGATGTTTAGTCGCTGAAGGTTTATATACCTTGCTGTCACGCGTCCTGTAACTGACTGAAAACGCCTATTTCAGAACAGCGCTTTTCATCCATTCCAGCTTCTTCTCCCAGGAATCGAATACTCCGTCGTAGCCATTTTCCCTGAACGTTTTCTCTGTCGCTTTTAGGAGCTTCTGTTGCGAGTATATGTCGCCGTCGAGTATGCCCCTGATAGATTTCAGGATAAGATGTTTGTCCATCGCGAACTTCCTTATCGGATATTCCCCCAATTCCCATTCCAAGTATTTGTAATATGGCGCAATCCTGTGGTCAAGTGCGAATAAGGCATTCATGAAATAAGGCAATTCCTTTGCGGCATTCAGTCTGCTCGCGAGCGCATCGCCGTCGCGCATGCATTTCATAGATCTGTAAACGTAGTTGACATACGCGTCTAAGGTTCCATATATGTATTTGTGCAGGTTTTTCTCGTTGAGCGGCATGCCGCCTTTTTCGTCAACAAGTTTTTGTATTTTGTTGTTCTTGTCTATCTGCACTTTTACGCGCGCGTAATTGTATCTATCCCACTCGTACTCGCTTCCGAATCTAGCGTATTTTTCGAATTCGTCAAGAGTTTTTATTCTTATGTCGAAACCTTCAAATCCTCGACTCAGGAAATGGTTTTTGTTGAATTTGCGCTTCGCACCATTTCTTATTATAATGTCGATATCATAATCAGAGTTCTTCGTTACTATGCCCTTTCCTCTAGATCCCAAAAGGATGAATCCCAACACATCCTTGTCGTCCTTTGCATAACTGAGAAGTTCATCGTACTGTTTTTCCGCAGTTTTTGAAATGGCATTCACCTTATCAGCAACGAAGGGAACAGACCAAACGCTACGGCTGCGCATATCAGCAGTATGCACGCGAGCAGTACGTTGTTGTCTACGACGTAAAACTGGCGCATCTCGTTCTCCTTCGAGAAGAAGGATATCTCAAGTATCCTGAACAGGTATGCGAATATTAGGAATATCGGAATGATGACTATGAATCCAGCATAGGAGAATTTCGAGAATATTCCGGTAAGCATGAGAATATCCGCTATCAATCCAGGAGTCAATGGCATGCCGACTTGTATCAATGCCGCAGCAAGGAATACGTAGCTTATGTTTGATGAGCTCTCGACAAGTCCGTGGAGTTTTTCTATTATGTCCGTTCCGTACGCTTTCATTATAGCTCCGGAGCATAGGAACAGAACCGAAATGCCAATGCTGTGCGCGATTATCGAATACAATGCGCCATACACTGCGGTCTGGTTGTTCGCGGTTATCGCGAATCCTATCACGCCCATACCTGCCATGCTCGCATATGCTATCGTGCTTCTCAATTCCGTTTGCCTTATCGTTATCAACGCCGCATAAACAGCGGAGAACGCGAACAGAATCGCAACGTACTGCATGTATGAGCTAAGCGCGGGAATTATCAATACGGTTACGAGAAGACCATACGCGCCTATCTTCGACAATGCTCCTCCCAGAATCATCGAGCCAGTGGGCGGCGCCTCGGAATAAGCTTCCGGAAGCCATCCGTGCAATGGAAATACCGGCATTTTTATCCCGAAAGACAGGATTAGCAAAGTTGCTATTGCAAGCTGAATCGAAACATTCGCACTTGAGATGCTTTGCGCTATGGCAGCTATTTCGATAGTACCTGCATATTCAAATATTAGCAATGCCGCGAATAGAAACAGGAGGGTAGACGCAAACGAATAAACAAGGAATTTCATAGCCGCATGCCTTCTGTCGAAACTTCCGAATACGAATATGATGAAGAAAGCTGCGACTTCCGAAAGTTCCCAGAAGATGTAGAACGTTATAAGATTGGCGGAAAGCAATACGCCGAAAGTTCCCAGCTGCGCCACAAGGAAAGAAATGCCGTAGATCCTTTCCTTCTCGCTTATCATGCTGCTCTGCGCTATCGAAGCTCCGAAGAACACCAGCGCAACCGCCACAAGTATTATCATGCTAGTTTGCGTTACTGTAAATCCTATGTTTATGCTGGCGTTTTGCAGGTAAGGCACTACGATGTTTCCTATCTGCGAGCTTGAGTTGCTCCAGAAAAGAAACGCCATGAACAGAACTATTGCGAGCGTTATCGTCGATACTAGTATCGCAATGCCGTGCATTCTCGACTCGTGCAGTGTGAATCCGATCAGTATTCCTGCTATTGGAGCAAGAAGCAGCACTGCTATCAACGGTAGCATCAAATCAAAGACAATACAAATTCAATCCTTTTAACCTTATCGCAGATTACTGCGGATAAGTTCCATCTTCGATTTCCATTTCGCGCGTTTCTAGACGTTTTTCCCTCCTGCTTTCCACATACTCTTTGAAATATTCGTTATCGTGCGTTTTCTGGTTTGCGCCGGAAGAAAAAGGCTCTTGCGATTCGTAGTCTGTTTCGCTTTCGTTTCTGATTTGCGTTGCGAAATCCACGAATCCGATTCCATCCTCATGTGTTTGGATGAAATGCAGCATCTCTATTTGCGTTTCAGCATCGAGTTCTATTTGAACAGGTTCAACAAGTTTTGTCGCCATTTTCACAACCTTTTGCAAACTCCTTTTAGAGTTTGTTTAAAAGAAGGTTGTGGAATAGCCGTACAGATGTCGTATACGACTTCGTTGGAAAAGAATCAGGTGAGGTCTATGCTCGTTTCAGGATATCCCATCCCTATCAGAGCTTTCTTAGCTTCGTTTATGTGATCACCTTGCAATTCTATCATTCCATTCTTGTAAGTCCCTCCGCAAGCCAAAAGTCTCTTTAGCTCCTTTGCGGTCCTCTCCATTTCCTCGCCATCAAGACCTTCCACTATGGTCATATATCTGCGGAATTTCTTCTTTTCCTTATAAACACGTATGCGCTTGCTCGTTTCCTTATCGAGTACGTCGCAAACACACAATTCTTTTGGCAAACCACATTTAGGACAGATGTCAGCCATTACTACTGCGCACCTCTTTCCCTAAGGATAGTCAGAAGCCTTGCTATAGTTCTATGCATGTCCCTTGCCTTGACCTTCTTGCTGCTAACCCCAGTGCTTGCTATCTTTCTCTTTTCTATGTTGAGCTCCAACCTTAATTCGCCGAGCTTTGCCTTTATCGACTCAGTTGATAATGAGCGTAGTTCCTGTATCTGCATGATATTCATTCCTCATATTTGATATAAAAGCATGTATGTCATGTAGTGGCGAAGTTCTTCGGAAGATCAACCTTCTTCGCTTCCCTGTCTGGGAATACGGTTCCTGGCTGCACTATCCTTACCTTCAACCCTATAGCACCATACTTAGGATACGATGTTAGCTTTGCCTCATCAACAAGCTTCACGGTATCTCCCGCCTTTGGCATGTATCCAAGCCTTACTTTTATTATCCTCTTCTTGGCTCCTTTCGCTGCAAGCTTCCCGGCAGCTATTATCTCAGCGCCCATCGCTCCGTTTGCCATTATGTCCTTCACAACTGCGTGGAGAATGCTTCTCGCGTTTCCTCCTCTTTCCAAAGAATTCGCGATGTTCTTTGCCACGAGCCTTGGCTCGAGCTTTGGATTTGCAACTTCCGAAACCGCTATCTGCGGGTTCTCTATCCTGAATTTAGTCTTCAGGCTTTCGGTAAGCGCATTAATCGTTTCCCCTCCCCTTCCTATTACCCTTCCCGGGGCAGAAACGTATACGGTTATTCTCGTTATTATAGGCGTTTTCTGAATTTCCACCTTGGAGAATCCCGCTCTTGCGAGCGTCTTTTCCAAGTATTTTGTAATCCTATACTTTACGAATGAATTGTCTATGAATTTTCTCTCTATTACCATAAGCATCACTAAGCTAGAACCTTCTTCTTCTCACTTTTTTCCTTCTCCTTTCCTGCCTTTTCCTTCTTCTCCTTTTCAGGCTTTGCAGGAACGTTGCTTACCTTCTGCATTATCTGCTTTTTAGTATTCTCGTAATCTTTGTTCTTCTTGTTTATGAAGTACTTCATGTTGCTAGTGAGCTTCTCGTTCTCCTTCTCGCCAAGGGCGATTTCCACCTTTGCCAATTCTATGTCGCTGTGCGCTATCGCGCTCCTTCCGTACATTCCACGACCATAAGCGAGCGTACCCCTTGAAGGGTTCCTCCTTATTATCAGGGTTTTGTTCGCAGCCGCATGTACCACGAAAAGCTTTTCCGCATCGTCCTTGCCTTTAGCTACGGCATTAGCGACGGCGTTTTCAAGCACTTTCCTGACTTCCTTCGCTGCCTTTATCGGGTATGCTCCCTTCTTTCCAGAGAGTTCGCTTCTTGATCCCTGTCTTTTGTTGTACCTGTTGAAAGGAATAGCCCTGTTCAACATAATGAGCGAATCGAGAACAAGGAATGCGTTCTCTACGCTCATGTACCTTATGTTTGTGCATACTATCGCGAGATCCTTCATGCTCGCATTAATGCCAGTTCCGGCTCCTTTTACGAAATCGTTTCCTTTTATGTTGAGAGAATAATTCATGCTATCACTTCACAGCAAGGAACTTGCTTCCACGGGTTGCACGTATACCTGGCGCGGAGTGCAATACGCGTTTCGTTGAGAATGCGAACTCTCCGAGTCTGTGGCCGACCATCTCGGGTGCAATCGTCATCTGCTTGAATTCCTTTCCGTTGTGCACTGCAAAGTTCATGCCTACCCATGCAGGGAGTATTACTGCTTCTCTTATGTGCGTTTTTATTACCTTCGAAGGATTGTCCTTGTACTTCTCGACTTTGCTTATGAGCCTCTTGTAATCTTCGCTCATCTTGGTTATTGCCCTTCTTGGTCTGCTCTTTATTATCTTTGCGAATTCGCTTATACTAAGCTTCTGGAGCTGTTCTATGCTCATTCCTCTAAATGAAAATACTCGTGCCACATTATCATCTCTTCTTTCTTCCTACACGCCTTGCAGCGATGTGTCCTACCTTTGCGCCTGGTGGTGCGTTTCTCGAGGTCATGCTGCTTGCCCCTTTGTGGTGCTGCTTGCCTCCGAATGGGTGGTCAACAGGGTTGCTCTTGACTCCACGGTTTCCAGGCCATCTGATGTTCTTAGCATGCATCATATAATGATGCTTTCCTGCCTTGAGTATAGGCTGCATTGTTGCGCCGCCTCCGGCAGTAACGCCTATCTGCGCTAAACATACGTTCTTGACTTCTATTATCTGCTTGGATGGAAGCCTTATCATTGAAGTATTGCTTGAATGGGAAATTACTGTAGCGAAACTTCCTGCAGCTCTCACAAGTTTGCCGCCGTCTCCTGGCGTAACTTCTATGTTGTATATTGGCATACTTTCAGGTATTCTTCCTATGCTCGTTATGCTGCCTATCCCAAGGCTTGCATCTGCACCAACCTGCACCTTGTCGCCAATCTTTATGCCTTCCGGAGCTATCATCATCTCCTCTTTGTTGTCATACTTTAGAAGCATCAAAGGTGGAGTTCTTCCAGGATCGTGTACCAATTCTATTACTTCTGCTATCTCCTTTCCCTTATCTGGCACTCCTCTGAATACAACATCCGCTTTCGCGTGGTTTGGCAATTTTGTATAAGCATTACTGCCTTTTCCTCGCCTTTGCATGTGAAGTTTCTTTCCCATTCTTAATCACACAAGTTTAAGTTTTAATGCAACATCCGCAGCCTTGTTGGCAGAGCTTAGTTTTATGTAAGCCCTCTTTATGTTGCGTATGCTCCTCATGGTCTTTATTTGATCTACCTTGACCGCAAAAGTCTTCTCAAATTCTTCTTTTATTTCTTTCTTCGTGGAACGCATGTCTACAACGTATGTGATTACGTTGTCGTGTTCTATCTTGTTTATCGCTTTTTCAGTAGCTACTGGATACAATAATGAAACCATGATCACAACCTCGCTTTTTCTATCGCAGAAGCGACCTTTCCCAGCGCACTTTCGCTCCATATCGTAAGCCTTGGTATAGAACCAGGTGCAACCTTTTCTACGCGCAACATGTCTACTCTTGCAACGTCTATTCCAGGAATGTTCCTTCCTGCCTTTTCGAGTGCAGCTTCATTGCTTACAACAAGCAATACGCTTTTCCTGAACCTTCTGTTGTTTGTGCTCCTTCTCAATCCCTTTCTGTTCTTCGGATCATGCGAAGCCTGCAAATCCTCCTTCAAGCCCAACACGTTCAATATCTTCACGAGATCCTTTGCCTTCGCAACCTTTTCTATCGAATCTTCAAATACTATGGGCAACTGCATCTTCTCGGTCACCTTTGCCCTTTCGGCAACAAGTTCTAGCTTTGTAGTTCCCGCTATCGCAGAAGACAACGCCTTCCTGTATTCCTTCGCGTTTATCTTTTCCACAGTTATCTTGTCTATCTTGTGCGGATGAGCTCTTCTTCCCTTTACTGCGGAAGGAATTCTCCTTACTGCTCCCATCGCACCTCCTGCAAGCTTCTGCCTTGGCCTTACCGCGATACCCATGTGCCTTCCGGTTCTATATGTGGAATATTCTCCTATGTATGCGGCAGTGGTGTTCATACCTGCCATTACGTTATGCCCTTGAGGTTGGTATCTGAGGCTTTGTTCCGCCAGCAAAGCTCTAGTTACCAAACTCTTTTCGAATCTGGACTTGAATACTGCAGGTAACTCTACCTGTTTCGTATTCTTGCCTTCGATGTTGTAAATGTTAGCATTCATGTCATGCACCTTGCTTTGATTCAAGTGATATATACTTCAGTTCCGGTTTCGCTTCAGTGCGAGAAGGTCTCATTGCCTTTCTTATCCTTATCAATCTTTTCGATACTCCAGGTATCGATCCGTCTACTATAAGGAAATCGCTCTTCACTATTCCGTAGTTGAGTATGCCCCCCTTCATTGCAACTTCTTTAACATCTGCAATAGTTCCGACCTTCAGCAATCGCTTGTTGATCTCGGTCCTGTAGTTGAATCCCATATGCCCTGCATGAGGTACTGTGTAAAGCACCTTTGGTGGGTGCCAAGCTCCGAGGGTTCCTACGTGCCTTGTCTTCTGTGTTGCCTTTCTTACCAAACGTGCAACCCCGAATCTCTTTATAACTCCTGCCCATCCCCTTCCTTTCGTCACTGCAGTCATATCGAGGTATTCGCCTTCGGTCGCGAATTCTTTGACGTTGATCTCTTTTCCCATTTGACTTTCAATGAACGCAATCTTCTCCGAGACGTCCTTGCCGCCGACGTGCAGCTCCAACCTCATTACTCTCTTGTTGCCTGAGCCTGTCGTTGCCCCGTCAAAATAAACCAATGCCGCTGCATCTGTCAATCCGGAAACGTCTTTCTTAGAGTCTGCGAGCTTTGCAATCGTGTTCTCGGTTTTCTTTATCCCAAGTTTCGCTGCTTCCTCTGCAGAATAGAAATCGCTTTTTGGTTCTGTGTAACTGTTTTTCTTGGAATAAAGCCTTATTCCATAAACCTTCATCTTTGGTATTTCCAAGATTGTTGCAGGCCTTATTACTTCGTTACCCTTTGAACCTGTATCCCTGTGCTCTATAACTCCGACGTGAGTCATCCCTGCCTTGAACGCGACTATTCCGGAGAAACCTGCTTTCTCCATAGTGGGCCAATGCCTTACTCTAGGAAGGATGCGCTTCGCACGCCTATGTGGCCAAAATTCTAAAGAACCTCTTCTCATAGATAAACACGCCTTAATAAGCAGACCTTCATTAATAGAAACTGCTAAATGTAAACAAAACTGTTTATTATTAAATCTTCATATTTATATTCCTATCGCATTTACGGAACTAGCGTTATAACGTGAACACGCTTCAAAATATGTAATTATTCTTCTGTATGGAAGCATATAAAAACGTATAATAAGATTGCATGTGTCTTATCACAAGATTTAATGCCCTCTAAGCTTCAGTCAGCGATGGAATATCTCATGACCTACGGATGGGCAATTCTGATTATCGCAGTAGTCCTAGGTGCACTCTTCCAACTAGGTATTTTCAACGCTTCTACATTCACCCCAAAGGCGCCGCCAGGCGCATGTCATGTCTTCAGGCCAAATGGTCCTAATACAGTGTCATTCATAAATCTTCAAGGAATATGCAACGGGGAATTGCCGCAGTATGCAGCGCAATTCAGTGGCAGTTCAACAATAAGCATAGCAAAACTTACCGGAATGCAGGCGTTGTCGTATGGTGGTTCCAGCAAAATAACGATTGTTGCATGGGCTAATCCCTCGATAATCGCTGCTTATTATACCATAGCAAGCTATAATGCAGGTGCGCAGCCATCGATGGAATTCGGACCAGATTCTGGGTGCAGTGGAAACTATTATTTGGATGTCATATACGCAACATCGATAAGCTACGAAAGCGCATGCCTTTATGGATCGCTAGTTCCCACAAACCAATACAGCTTCTTCGTTTTTGGATTTGACGGTACACATATAATCCAATACGCTGGGATCAATGGCCATCTATATACGAATACAGTATCAGCAACTCTGGCGTTTTCAATCCCTGCAGCAAGTCCGTTCATGATAGGTGGAAGTGCCGGATCGGGAGGATCGAATTGGAAGGGCCAGATAAGCAACGTACAGATTTACAACACTACTCTTAGTAGCAATGAGATAACCGCATTGTACAATGGGGGTATTGGGGCAGCTCCAGTGCAGCTCAACAATCTCGTTGGCTGGTGGCCTTTGAACGGCGACACGAAAGATTATTCTGGAAACAATAACAACGGTGTACCCTCGGGCGTCACGTTCACCAGCAACTGGGAATCAGGTTATTCCGCACCATGATGGTAATATGAAATTCAAACTTCAGTCCGCAATGGAATATCTCATGACCTACGGATGGGCAATACTCATAATAGCGGTAGTGCTTGGCGCTTTGTTTCAACTAGGAATCTTCAATGCATCGACATTTACTCCAAAAGCGCCCCCTGGCGCATGTCACGTATTCAGACCTAACGGACCGATGACTACTTCGTTCATCAACCTGCAAGGAATATGCAACGGCGAATTGCCGCAGTATGCAGCGCAATTCGATGGACAATACAGCCAAGTACGTGCATCAGCAATAACTCCCGCATACGTATCTGTTGCAGTATGGGTTAACATAAGAGGTGCGGGGACATATCCAAGAATAGTAAGTAATTTGGCACAAACCACACCGACATGGACTGGTTTTGAATTTTATCAAGGTCTAAATAATTATCAAATTGGAACTCAATTAAACGCAGGGGGAACATTTTACAATGTGAATACGGGTACTGTAACCCAAAATACGTGGAATTTCATCGCTTTTACATATGATGGTAGCCATATTAGAACGTATTTTAACGGGGTGATTGTCAGCAATGTGGTTGCAAGTGGAACGATAGGCTATGCAGCAACACCGACACCAACATATATTGGAGATAACCCAAATATGGCACTTTCAATACATGGATCCATGGCAAACATTCAGATTTACAATTCATCATTGTCTTCGAATGAGATAACTGCACTTTACAACGAAGGAATAGGCGGCGCACCTATCAAGCTCAACAACCTAGTTGGCTGGTGGCCTTTGAACGGAGACGTTAAAGATTACTCAGGTAATAACAACAATGGCGTTGCATCGTATCTTAGTTTCACCAGCAACTGGGGTTCAGGTTATTCAGCACCTTGATGACTCAGTACGCTCTTGCGAAGTACGCAATTTTCTTCGCTTCTTTTCCGCAATAGATGCATTTTTGCGAAGACGCATTTGTATCCTCTTTTATCACGCGAGTGGTCGCTTTGGTCTCGTCTTTTATCTTCTCCTCGCATTCGTCCTCTTCGCACCAATACGCTATGACGAAACCTGCTTTCTCCTCTATTTTCTTCTTGAACTCTCCGTAATCGCTTACTTTAATTGTCTTGCTCTCGAGAAGCCTCTTCGCGTTTTCGAACAACGCCTTTTGAACCTCTTCCAAAGCATTCGCGATTGTTTTAATTGCATCATCCGTAGTGCACGTGGCTTTTTCTCCGCTGTCCCTTCTCGCATATGTTATCTTGTTCTCTTGCACCTCCTTGTTGCCTAGCTCTATCCTTATAGGAACGCCCTTCATCTCCCATTCGTTGAACTTCCAACCAGGGCTGTACGTGTTCCTAGAATCTATTCTTGTTCTTATTCCGCTGCTATCAAGGGCTTTCTTTATCTCGTTGGCCCTCTGCATCACAATACTTTCGTTGTCAGTTTTGAATATTGGGACTATCACTACCTGCGTAGGCGCTACCTTTGGCGGCAATACCAATCCCTTGTCATCCCCATGCACCATCAGCATTCCCCCGATTAGCCTTGTAGACACTCCCCACGAAGTCGTATGTGCGTATGCCTTTTCCTCCTTCTCGTTTAGAAACGCGACATCGAAAGGCTTGGCGAAATTCTGTCCAAGATAGTGTGATGTTCCCATCTGCAGTGCCTTACCATCTGGCATCATGCCTTCTATAGTGGTGGTGTACACTGCTCCAGCGAATTTTTCCTTTTCGCTTTTCTTTCCTGTGATTACCGGTACTGCCAAATATTCCTCTGCGAGTTTCTTGTAGTAACCCAAAGTGAGCGCTACTTCCTTCTCCGCATCTTCCTGCGTTGCGTGTGCAGTGTGCCCTTCCTGCCACAGGAACTCGCTAGTTCTGTGGAACGGTTTCGTCATCTTTATTTCTGCTCTGAGCACATTTACCCACTGGTTAAGCAGCAAAGGAAGGTCTCTCCAGCTTCTTATCCATTTCGACATGAAGTGGTAGATTATAGTTTCAGAGGTGGGCCTTATCGCTAGCCTTTCGCTTGTCTCGTTGTCGCCAGCGTGCGTTACCCAGAATACTTCGGGAGTGAATCCTTCGAAGTGCTCTTTTTCTGTCTTGAGCAGGCTTTCGGGTATTAGCAATGGAAAATAAGCGTTTCTGTGCCCAGATTCCTTGATCATGGAATTGAATACATCCTGTATCTTCTCCCATATCTCATATGAATCCGGCTTCATCGCCATTGTTCCCTTCAAAGGACCATAATCGAAAAGATCAGATTTTGTCACTAACTGCAAGTACCATTCATCGAAGTTCTCGTTCTTTTTTGCAGTTATTCCTTTGTCTGATTTATTATCTTCCAAAATCATCACTATGTTAAGTGATGATTATTTGCAGTTGCAATTATATAAAATGAGAAGGGCACAAAACATGCCCAAAATCCCTCTGTAGTTATTTTCTTTTCTGTGCTGCTATATGCATGTGCAAATGCATTTCGTGCTTCTTCGCAGCAAGCTCGTGTCCTATCGCTTTCAAACTTTCTATGAGCTTTTCTCTGTCATTTATGCTCATACTGTTTCCCTTTCCTTTGAAACTTTCGATTACTTTTTGATGAGCCTGCTGTTCTCTATTTAGGGCTGTCTCATCAATCTTCTTCTCTGTTTCTTCGGTCTTGGCCGTAGGATTGCCTATTTTTTTCAAAAATTTGGTAATTGCGGTCATTTCTTTCAACCTTTGCTTTTTAGCAATTGACTTTATGAAGAGCTTCATATAAAAGAGTTGTGTGTGAATTTTCGCTTTTTTCCTTATTTTATGCTGTACGCATTCCCTATTATGCGCATTTGCTTTATTATGCTGTTAAGCGATGAAAGAAGCGCAACGTTGTCTTCCGCTTCTATCTCTATCTTTATTTTATTCTTCTCCGTGCTTACTTTCATCTTGCTTCTCTTCAATGAAATGTCCTTGTCCATTACCTTTACGTAATCCTTGGCATCTTTTCCTATTTCTACGTACAACGTGGCACTGTTCATTCAACCACTAGCACAATATGAAATTTTCACCATACTCGATCCATGATTCTGAATAGCCTTCGCAGCCTTCTTCGTGCTTTGTTATGCTAGTTATATTAGCAATCCCTGGATTGCTTATTTCCTTGAAGAATGAGTTGATGTTTTCCTGATCGCCATCGGCAAAAACCTCCACGTCTCCGTTGTCAAGATTGCGCACAGCGCCGATTATGTGGTTGCTTATTGCGGCGTATTTGACGAATTTGCGATATCCTACGCCCTGTACCTTGCCCTTAACCGTAAACAGGAGCTTCATCATAAGCTCCTACTTGCAGATCTTACGCTAGGTCTGTTCCTAGAGCCGAAGCCCTTGTTGAGCAATCCTCTATGCGCCTTTCCTGCTCTGGTCAATCCCCTATACACTCTGTTCCTGTTGTTCAAAGCGTTAGAGAGTTGCTTGTCCTTCGTAACGTTAGGATTCGTCCTATCCAGCATGATCGCTTCGTAGAACTTGAAATTGCCGTCTTCTCCGACAAAATAAGAATTCAAAACTTCGCAGTTCGTGAATTTCCTTGCCGCTCTTTCCTCGGCCATTGCCTGTGCAGACTTTGCATATGCGTAGAATCTTCCTGTCTTTGAAGGCTTTCTCCCTCTTATTGGCTTTGGCCTTTTGCTGAGTCCCTTCCTTATCTTCACTCTTGCTATTATCACTCCGTTCTTCGCCTTGTATCCTAATTCGCGTGCCTTCGCCAGGTTCGTCGGCCTCTCTACTCTCACTATGCCTTTCTCCTTTCTCCATTCAGTGAGTCTTGCCTTAACTCTGTCATCATGAAGTGCATGAGCCTTTTGAATATTTTCCTTGATGTATCTATATGCTCCCATATATAACTCCTATTAAACGTTAAAACGAGCAGTATTTATTGGCATAATAAGCTATAAAAGCATATCTCGTAATCTTATACTGCTTGTTCTGCAGGTTGATGTTTATGAAAATTCCCCAATTATCGAATGGCATGAAGGTATTCGCGGCATTCATTGCGTTAGGCGCGATTTACACTGGCATTGAGATCAGCGTTTACGGCGTTTATACGGGAATATTGGTAATCGTGCACAATCTAATTTCGTTTTTCGAGAATCCACTTTATGACGCTCTGATATTCACGGCATTGGCGTTGTTAGGTTTGGTAATCTGGTTTCTGCTTTCCAACGACTGGCACGTATTCAGCTAATTGTTCTTGGCATATGCCTTCCATCTTTTCGCGTTCATGGCTATCCATAGCACTGCAGCTATCGCTATCACCAAAATCGCTATTGGCATGAGCGCTGCAGCTATGGCAAACATTATCCATAATGCAATCGCAATGGCGAATATGCTTATGATGATTCTTGCGTGCATTTTCCTCATTCGCATAATCTCACTCAAACATCATTCACAGGTTCTGCAATCCCTTTCAAATAGAGATAGACCGCAGCATACGTAGGCAGCGTTGCTTTCTGCTCGTTGAACGGTCCGAATTCAAGCCCATTCATCGAGAATTTCTCGCATTTCCCAATTTTCATCTCAATCTCACCCTCGTTGAACGCTATGCATTTTTTCATTGGGTCGTAATCCGCAAGTTCCTTCACGCTGCTTAGCTTCTTCGCTATCAACCCGGTTTCACCGTGTATCGTGTTCGCTATCCTTAGTATATGGGAAGTGTCGCACGTTACGTTCTTGTCTATTTTGTCAGCTTGCACTACCGCTTGGCTCTTCATGAGATTGGACCATATCTCGTCCTTTTTCTTGATGTAAACCATGTCCCAGTTTCCGTTCCTTATCCCCAATTCAATCAGCGCCTTGTTCCTGAACATCCTAGAGGCAGTTGGTTTGTCTATTCCCAATTTCATTATTTCCTCTACTCCATTGTCCATGGCGCGTATCGCATTCCTCGCTATCTTTCCTCCCCATCCAGGATCTGTCGGTTTCGGGCCCATAAGTTTGAATCCGCGGATCCCAGCAGTTGGAAAGAATTTCTCGAAGTCTATCCCAATGCCGCCGATGTAATCGGTTATCTCCTTTCTCTGCTTACTATCCAATGAGAGTATCCTCTCAGCTCCGATATGAATATGAAATCCCCTGTTTCCGCTGAAATTGACTTCTATCTCCTTTTCGGAAAATCCGAAATCTGGAATTAGGAATTGCTCGATGAGCTTAACCGTTTCCTCTCTCACCTTTTCTATGCAGTTGCTGCATACCCATTTTGTTCCGTGCACTAGCTGGCAATCTAATTTCATGTCCGTGGCATCAAGGTCGAATACGAGTTCCGAGCCGAGAAACTCCTTCTTCTCCATGGGCCTTGCCGATGGGAATCTGTAGAATGCAGGCGAACATGAAGAAAACGGGGGCGCATTCCTTATCAAATAGTCCTTGAGCTTCTGCTTGCTTTCGAATGCGATGTGCCTAGTTGCAATCTTAGCGTCGAACGTTCCGAAACCGAATTCCCTCTGTTCCAAGCGCGGCAGCTCTATTTCTGTCTTTGAGTAGTAGCCCTTTATGAGCTCTGTAATGTGCTGTCGCATCTCCACGATACTATTGCAACTTCATGCTATTTATTGTGTTACATCAGGGAATTGCACGGGAATATACAAGGTTTATATTTTTGAGATTCCATTCCTTAACGATGGAAGAGATCAAGCAGGTAATAATAGTAAGGAAGGACATAGAGATGAGCACTGGCAAACTGGTTGCGCAGGCATGCCACGCATCTCTTTCGAGCTATCTCGATGCAGTAGAAAAAGACGAGAAGGTAGCTTCGGCATGGTTGCGCGAAGGGGAGAAGAAGATTGTGCTGAAAACGAATGATCTCGAAACCCTTGTCAAGCTTTTCAATGCTTTCAAGTACAAGAACATTCCCTGCGCATTGGTGAGCGACGCTGGATTGACCGAGGTTCCTCCAGGAACCAAGACCGCTTTGGGGGTGGGTCCTTGGAAAGGCACCGAAATAGACGCGTTCACAAGGGTATTGAAGCTGCTCTAACCATACTCAATTATTAAATCCCTTGCGTGCATATGCTATTTGGTAACATGGTAGAGCAATACATTTGGTTTGACGGAAAATTCGTAAAATTCAAGAACGCAAACGTGCACATACTGACTCATTCCATGCAGTACGGTAGCGGAATATTCGAGGGAATAAGAAGCTACCAATCCAACGGCAATTCGTATGTCTTCAGGCTAGAAGACCACATTTCGAGATTCATGAAAAGCGCAAAGATATACACGATGAACTTGAAATTCAGCGAGAAGAAATTGGCAGATGCAGTTGTTGCAACGCTGAAGAAGAACAAGCTCAAAGCAGCGTACATTAGGCCTTTCGCGTTCTACAACGATCAGCACATAGGGTTGGGCGTTTCAGGAAAGAAGATCAGCATAGCGATAATAACTGTTCCTTTCGGAAGTTATTTCGCCAACAAGGAAAAGGGGATAAGCTGCAAGGTTTCCTCGTGGCAGCGCATAAACTCGATGATACTGCCGCCAGAGGCAAAGGCAAGCGGCAACTACATCAATTCGATAATAGCATCTATAGACGCGCAAAAGAGCGGTGCTGATGAAGCCATACTGCTATCGCAAGAGGGTCATGTAGCGGAAGGGCCTGGAGAGAACGTATTCTTTGTAGAAGATGGAACGTTGATAACACCTTCAAGAGAAGCCGACATCCTGATGGGGATAACCCGCGATACGATAATAAAGCTCGCTGAATACAACGGATTGAGCGTAGTAGAGCGCAACGTCCACAAGGAGGAGATGTATACGTGCGATGAGGCTTTCTTCACAGGAACTGCTGCGGAGGTAACTCCGATAACGAGCATAGATTCGCGAAAAATAGGGAACGGTAAGGTTGGGCCGATAACTAGCATGCTCGCAGATAAATATTACGAAGTGGTCTCTGGAAGCAATCCCGAATTTAAGGATTGGCTGACAAAAGTCTTCTAGGTGCTAGCATCAACGCAATAATGAGCTTGAGGGAACATCTGATAAACAACGATAATTCGCTCTCGCGTTTCGAGAAAAGGGTCCTTTTGGAACTATCCAAGACAAAAGCGGGAACTACGCTGACTTATGGCGAACTGGCGAAAAAGTCTGGATTTCCTAATGCTGCGAGGGCTGTTGGAAACACCATGAACAAGAACCCATATCCTATAATAGTTCCATGCCATAGAGTGGTTGCATCAAATGGGATCGGAGGTTACGCGAAAGGCGTAGCCATGAAGAAAGCTCTTCTAGCGATTGAATCTGTGTTTCAGCATTAGAACTAGCAGTGGGTCCAGTCACCGCTAGTAAATGCTGCTTGCATTAGCCACGAATTGATTGTGCACAATCTGCTGTGCAGGTATTCTATTTGCAAGCGTATGGTTCGCGACGCAATTTCTCAATTTGCCTACTCCCTTTCTCGTCAGGCTTATGGGCTTCGTCTCTCCCTTCTGCGCGAAATCGAGCACGTCCTTCTCCTTGAGCCTTTTCAGGTTGTACCAAATGGAGCTCCTTGAGAAGCCGTACTTCTCGCACAGATAATCAACGAAGCTTGTCGCTGTCGCAATTTCGTCATATCCAAGTTCTGTCATTATGATTAGTTCCTTCTCCTTCGCAGAATATGGAACCTTTTCTATATCGAACTCTCTAGCTAATCCTCGCATAGGGCAACACCATAAAAATAAGTTGTTTTTTTTGTAGTGCGCCCTTAAGCGAGGTTTCCTACTATATTTGTATTTATGTAGCATGCGATCTGCAAGCTATCCATAAAGCCCCAGAACTTAGGGTGCATCCTTATAGATATCATGCTTTGCTGCATAAATCCCAACCTTACACACAAAAAAGTAATGTTACTTACATTACCAATAAGGAATTACCACAATTGGTATATAAATCTTTTCTACAAAAAATCGTTGTGTATCAATGCATTCTAGCATTCCCTTTATTCTGCAGATAGTATCGCAGACAAACATCGACTATTTGAGGATCATACTTGTATTCGCTGTTTCCCTGATGTACGCGATTTTCGACGTATTCAACAAGAGAAACATACCCAATATGATCGCATACATAGGAATAGCATTCTCGTTAGTGTTCTGCATACTTGCGAATGGCCCTTATATTGCATTCGCAATGCTCATAGCGCTTCTCGTAGGTGCGATTTCCTATCTTCTCTACAAAGGCGGTCAACTAGGCGCAGGCGATGGTTTCGAATTCATAACTCTGGTGCTGCTCATGCCAGTGCAGAGCCTGCCCCTTCTCACAACAACAAGCCAATTGGGCCTTCCGTTCATCTTCTCCATATTCGTGGCAACAGGGTTTGCAACAGCGTTCGCAATTCCCACATATTATCTGACGAAGCTCAAGCTCGATGGCGACAAGCTTTCCCTGTCGCATGTTGATGCGAATACTTGGAAGAAGGCTACGATAATGCTAGTTGCTTATGCGGCGCTGGTGATAACCCTCGCATATTCCCCTCTAGGCATAAGACTGCTGCCTTACGCTTTCATAATGCTGATAGGAATACTTTCCGCATTGATAATAATATACGAGAAGAAAGTGAACACGTTGATGGTTAGCTGGGTATATCCGAAGGAACTTGACGATGGGGATATTCTCGCATTGAACCTAGTAAGCAAAAAAGACAAGGCGTATTTCATAAAACGGGTCAAGAATTTCTCGAAGCTCGCAACCCCTCCGATGATAAATAACATGAAATCAATAAGGAAGAAGCTCCCGGTTTACAAGAAAGCGGTTCCGTTTGCGCTTCTAACTTTCATAGGTGTGGCACTGTCCCTGCTATTCGGCAACCTTCTTTTCTTCATCCTATGAGGTTATCGCAAGATTATAATAGTTTAGCATGACATATTCTGTTTGATTGTATGGTATATTTGCGTCCTAATGTAAGGAGGATTTGGTTTTTGCAGAATAGAAGGTTGATAGGCTTCACTATGGCCACGTTTGGCATAACCTACGGAATAGGGTTGGTATTCACTGCTTTGATGAGCAGTTTCCTTGTTAACAACCTGTTCGACATATTGCTGATGTGGGGCATGCTCTTCGCGGTAACTCTTGCAGCAGTAATACTGAACATAGTGCAATCCCACGTTTCGATAACGAACGGGATGACAGAGCAGGAACACGCGAAGCATTCGGGAAACGTCGCAGTGTTCTTCGCTGCAATGGCTTTCGGCTCTGTCCTGTTCGCTCTTCCGCTGGTGTTCGCACCCGCAGAAGCTTCATTATTCGTCTTGTTCAGCATTGGAGGCATAATGCTCCTGGCATACATCCTCATATCCGGAATATTCGGTCATTCATACCATGAGCTTGGCTTTGCAGCACTCATAATATGGGCAGCATTCCTCGCTAGCTTCCTTTTCATACTTCCTAACTACGGGGTTAACAATACTGCATTCC
Organism: Microcaldota archaeon; assembly: GCA_021789155.1. Classification (GTDB taxonomy): domain Archaea; phylum Micrarchaeota; class Micrarchaeia; order Micrarchaeales; family CABMGC01; genus JAJYJW01. Next base: position 12,633 of record JAJYJW010000007.1, on the reverse strand, counting down.
AGTGGCAATCCCTTGTTGTTTCCGCAATGACTCTCATAACCGTATTCTCAGTAACCGGCATATTCATGTTGCACAAGGCATCAAGCGAATACCTCTCATTGCTCAACGTATCTGGCAGGGAAGAAAGAGGATCAGCAAAATCCAAGAAGGCATCACGCAGGAGAAGATAATCAATACTTAATCAAGGTATATCTATGAATTTTAACGCAGAAGATTTCATAAATGGTTTCAAGGATGGATTGGAGCTCATGTTGCATCCAAAGGAGAACGTGGGCAAGAAGATGAAAAGCACTAAGGAAGCTTTGATGACCTATGCGTATTTCGCTGGCATACCTTTCCTGGGTTACATCGTGCTTGCATTACTATTGTCTCCTTTGGGGTTATCGAACCTTCGAGGTTTAGGCATAATCAGCATATTCGTTATAGCAGCGTTCGTATTCTTCATATTAACTCCCATACTGATGTACGTAGGCGCACTGTTCCAGCACGTGATAGCGCACGACATATTCAAATGGTTCGAAAAGCCATTCCAGAATACGTTCAACGCAACCGTACTCGCAGCTTTCCCCAACATACTCCTTTCGATGTTTGCTCAAGTATCAGCATTGGGCATAATAGCCCAAATAGCATCAGTCGTATGGGGCGTGATAATCTATGTCCTTGCATTGTCCAAGCAGCAGGATGTGCCTAATGGAACGGCGATAAAGGCGATGATAGCGGGCGCGTTGATAATGGGATTCATAAGCGCAGTGCTGGTTCTTTCCTTCGGCTCCGCGTTGATGTCGTTGGCAGGGTTAGCAACGAGATAAGCTCATTCGCTGCATATTTTGGAATATGCAGCATCTATTCCTGCAGTACCGAACTTTTCCTTTATCTCGCTTATGTCGTTTTTGTGCGTGTAAAGCCTTGATTTCTTGTCCTCAACAAGTTCGGTGAGTTCCTGCGCGGTCCCCTTGCTGCTAAGCATTATGCAGTACTTCTTGAGCTCTTCCGGGATGTTCGTCTTATCGGTGATTATTACGGGAGTTCCGGAAGCTAGCGCCTCTACTGTAATCATCGATAGCCCTTCACGCTCCGAAAACATCAGAAGCGCCTTCGCGGAGCTTATCCTTTCGAACAGTTCCACTTCATTCACCGAATCCATGAAAGTTACCCTGTCCTTAACCCCCAATTCCGAAGCCTTCCTAACAAGCGCCTCCTTCTCCGGCCCTACGCCGATTATGGTAAGGCGTTCGTTGCTGAACGTTATCGCCTCTATCGCAAGGTCTACCCTCTTTTCAGGGATGAGCCTGCATACAACGAGCATCTCGTCTTCTTTTTCGACGTAATCCGCTATGCTCTTCTCGTCTATTACTGCCGGAAGCACTACGCTGTTCTTTACCTTGAACACCTTTTCCAGCCTGTGCTTGGTATCCTCTGAATTCACTATCACGTTCTTCGTCATCCTGCTGCACAGATACTCTACAAAATATCCTATGTAGCCGCGCATGCCTATGTACTTCGTCCAGTATTTCAAGTCCCATGCCTCGTGCCACGTGACAACGAGCTTAGTCTTGGTAAGCCTGCAGTAAGCGTATATCGGAAGAAGGTGAAGGAAAGGGAATGCATCAGCATCTATGAAATCGAACTTCTCCTTGTTCTTCATGAGCAAAGACGCTATTCCGAACATGTACTTTATGTCGCGCATTATGCTCCGTCTGTTCTTCTTGTATACTTTCGATGCGGTATCGTCTGCCACGCAGCTATACCGTATTCCCTTCCTTTCGAAATCGTTGCCTTGCATCCCTTCCCTAAGCATGGTGAAGTATCTTATCTCATGACCTTTCCCTATCAAGTGCCTCGCTATTATGTAACGTCGCTTCTCTACGCCGCCGTTCATCCATGGATATGCTGAGTCGTAAGCAAATGCGATCTTCATAGTTACACCACCCATTTAAAGGTAAAGTCATGGAAGCTTAGTATTAAGATAATTTATATATTACGATTATTAACTTATTAACATATTTTTAGATGATTTTATGAAAGTCTTAGTTACTGGAGGTGGAGGATACATTGGATCATTATTGTGTGCCTCGTTAGTAGAAAAAGGTTACGATGTTGTATGTTTTGACAGGTTCTTTTTTGGAAAGGATAAGATAAAAGATATCGAAGATAGAGTAACAATAGTGAAAGATGATGTAAGATTCTTTGACCCTAAAATATTAGATGGTGTCGATGCCGTTTTTGATTTAGCAGCACTATCAAATGATGTAAGTGGCGAATTAGACGCAAATAAAACACTTGAAATCAATTATAAAGGTAGAGTAAGAGTTGCAACGCTAGCCAAAGCTCACGGTGTAAAGAAATACGTGTTGGCTAGCAGTTGTAGCGTATATGGATTCCAGGATGGGCTTGTGGATGAAAAATCTAAAACAAATCCACTTACAACTTATGCTAAAGCAAATCTGCTTGCTGAAAAAGAAACGTTAGAACTTTCAAGTAAAGATTTTTCAGTAACTGCATTGAGACAAGCTACAGTTTATGGGTATTCCCCAAGAATGCGATTTGATCTTGCGATAAACGTAATGGCATTATCGCTATTTAGAGATGGCAAGATAATGGTTACTGGTAAAGGCGAACAATGGCGCCCGTTTGTGCATGTTAAAGATACTGGAAATGCTTTTATAAAAGTTATAGAAGCAGATCAAGAGTTGGTTAATGGAGAAGTATTCAACGTCGGATCAAATAACCAGAATTATAACATTTTTGATTTAGCTAAACTTGTGTGTGAAGCTAACGGGAAGGAGTTTTCATATGAAAGTTTTGGCGATCCAGATTTTAGGAGCTACAAAGCAAAATTTGATAAAATCTCTAACGTAATAGGTTACAAAACCTCTAAAACTCCTAGAGATGGTGCACAAGAAGTATACAATGCCCTTAAAGAAAATATTCTAGATCCGAAAGACCCAAAAACAGTTACTGTAAACTGGTATAAACGTTTAATAGAAATGCAGAATAATCTTAGAGAAGTAGAGTTGAACGGAGTTTTGTTATGAAGATTGCTGTTATCGGCGCAAGAGGGCAGTACGGCTTTGACATAGCTAGAGAACTTGAAAAAGAGCATGAAATAATACGATTTACAACTGATGAAATTGATGTTTCAAAATTCAATACATTGTCTGCCATTTCTGAGATTAAACCGAATGTAATAGTAAATACTGCTGCATTTTTTCCAGCAGAAAGAAGTGAAGATAATCCAGAAACAAGTTTTGCCATAAATGCAATAGGGGCATATAACATTACAAAAATGGCGAACTCTGTAGATGCAGTAAACGTATACATAAGCTCTGATTTTGTTTTTAATGGGAACAAAGGTAGCATGTACACCGAAGAAGATTCAACTTGTCCAGTTAATACATATGGCATATCAAAAGTGGCAGGTGAGGCATATACTATGCTTTCAACAAAGTTTTACATTATAAGGAGCGCATCAATGTTTGGTATTGCAGGTACAAGAGTGAAAAATGGCAGTAACTTTGTAGAGTCAATTATAACAAAAGCTCAAAATAATGAAAGCATAAATATGGTGTCTGATATAACCATGAGCCCTACATATACAAAGCATGCATCATCAGCAATCGCAAAATTAATATCTCTAAAAGCACCATATGGGATATATAACATCGTAAATACAGGGTCAGTTAATTGGTATGAATTCACAAAATATCTGTTAGAATCGCTTGATATTCCAACAGATAAGTTACACCCAATTAAATCAGAACTGCAGAATCTAAAAATGAAACGACCTTTATTCACTGCGCTTATGAACGACAAACTTGAGTCATTAGGTATAAAGATGCCTACATGGCAAGTTGCACTACGCGAGTATCTAGTTGAAAAAGAACATTTGAAAGTTTAGACATAATTTATATTATAGGTGAAAAGATGGATAAAATTGAAAAAGTTACAAAATTAAAAGAAGCAATAAAGCTCCTCGGGGAAGTTTTATCTGAGTTACAGGATGATGACAATTTAAACGTAAAAGACATATTGGAAGGTGATGCGGCACTAAGACAAAAACTAAGTAAAAAACAGTAACTTATTTCGTGAGAGTTATGGACAAATTACTGAAGAAATTTAAAAGTGATGATTTTAAAGAAGTGGTAGATTTTTACAGTAATTTTGATACGTCTAACGACATAATAAAATGGCTAAAAATGTTGCCTAGTGCCCCAGTCAAATTCTTTGAACGTGGAAAAGATAGTGACATCGTAATAGTTGTTACTACTCCAGATCACAATTCCATTAATGCTTATAAAACTGAGCTATTATTCAAAGAATTCAAAATAATATTTGTTGAAAGTTCAGGCCCATATTTCCATCTTTCTAAAGCAGTTAATCTAGGAATCCATGAAGCGTCTAAACATAATCCAAAATGGATTATATACTCAAATGACGACTTGTATAAAATAGAAAATACAAGTTTGCTTAAGGAGCAGTTGCTTTCGTTAAATCACAAAAACATAGATGTCGTATTTAGACGCAATCACAAAAACATGCAAAGAAACAGCAATGTTTCATATTTACAACATATTGGGCTGCGAAATATATTTCTATCACAGTTAATATCGAATATGGTCCAAAAAACTACAAAAGAATATTTAAATCTGCTCGAAAAATTCAATATGCCTTTCATAATGTATGACAGCACGGCAAAACCTTTTAGGAGATTTTATACTCGAATGTTAATGAAAAGTAAACCATTAGAGTTTCCTGGATTCTCCAGATTATTTATATTTAATAAAAAATATGCAAGTAAGCATGATCAAATATTTGATGAAATATATAGAAATGGTTCTGATGATCTTGATTTGGATTTATCCTTATATTTAGATAAAGTGAAATATGATTTTGTAAATTTCAACATTGGTGAATATGGGGGCATAACCTTAGGTAGGGGGTTGTCTAGAGTATTTAGAGACATAGCTAATGCAGCATATTTCTCAGATAAATTCAAGAATAAAGGGCTGATTAAAATTTTACAAAACGTTAAATCATAAACCACTTAAATCAAGAAAATACTTCAACAGTAAGTGGGTTTATCAGTAATCCCCCACGTAGTATATACCAGTTAAGTTTTTCTTTCGCAAGATCCATCAAATTCCAAGCCCCAATAATCATATACTCTGCAGGTAATGTTTCTAGTTTATCATCACGAAGTAATGCTTCGTCTAATACAGGGATGTTTGCCTTTGGTATATATTTATTCATTTTATACCTACTGCCATCATATGCACATTTTATGTCGTCTGATGTGAAATTGCAGAAATTTAATATTGTTGACATCTTTGCCGGAGCAGTCCAAAGAGCTATTTCTTTCCCATCTTTTCGTATCTGTTTTACAAGTTTTACAAGTTTTTCTTTTCTTATATTCGCATTTGTATTAAGCTGTAACATTCGATCTAGGTTTTGTATGCCTTCTTCTATTTCTTGTGAAATAAACGTTTGTATTACTTGTTCTGTTGCACTTCTATTGACTAATGTTTCCGAATGCCGTAACCAATATCTGAGTGAACCAGCTTGGGGAGATGGAAGAAATTCTATGTCCTCTATAGCAAGTCCGCAACTGCTGGCAAGAATGTTCATAGCACGCACAGTCCATACAAAATAATGTTCTGCATATAATGTATCTATCTCAACGTCTTTAACTAAACTTCTCAACCAATGAACTTCAATTGACGCACAACCATCAGTTTTAAGCATTTTCTTTATACCTAGCAATACGTCTTTTGGATTAGGAACATGTGCAAGTACATTATTTGCTATTATCACGTCTGCTTTCCCATATTTTGGTACTAATTCTGTTGCAAGTTCTTCACTAAAAAATGCATTTATAGTTTCGTTACCTTTTTGTTTAGAAATATCAGCAAGATTTGACGATGGTTCAACTCCAATAACCCTACCAAAACCCACACTTGTTAATGATTCAATTTCAGTACCATCATTTGATGCTATAACTATGGCAAAATCCTTTGCGTTTACTTTTTTACTGATTGTAAAAGCCAATTTCTTGTAGTGTTCAACTATGGTTTTACTTACTCCAGTTATGTAAGTATAATTTGAATTGAACAAGTCTTCTTTATCTGCCATTTCAATTTGTTGCAATAAATTGCAATTAGCACACCAATAATATTCAAGAGGGTATAGCTTAACTTTGCTAAGATCCTCTTTTGCCACTAAATTGTTCGCATTTGGCATCATTCCAAGATCTATAATCTTATGAAGTCGCGTTCCGTTGCAGGTTGCACAGTTATTGCGGCGTATCATTTCATCGCTCCTTTTGTCCTCTATCTTTTTAATCAAGGAACACTTATTATGCCTTGCGCTTTAATGAGTTTGGTTAATTAGTTCTGGTCAACTGCGTCTTTTGTCAGGTTCTGCGATATATTTAAAAGCTTTTCTTTTGCATCTACTAGCGTGATTACATGGCAAAAATGAGCAAGAATACAGCAGGAGTATTTGCGCTGGAATTCTTGAGTAGCTTAGTCTATATCGGAGTGGCTTTTACAGGGGCATCGGCATTCACGGCGAGTTTGGCAGGACAGATGGGCATATGGTACCCAGTATTCTTCGCAGTCGGCGCTATAAGCGCGGTTGCGCTGTTCTTCCTTAGCTTGGGCGGAATGGCATGGGGATGGACCGACAAGATAATGCACTTGAGCAACAAGGCAGTATATCTTGGGGGAATAGCATTGGCTGCATTGACCTTTGCAAACACAACCTACCTGTGGACAACACTCCTTGGCTTCGTACTAGGGATTGTCGGCATAATGTACTACGACAAGTAATTGTCGCAGTTCATTTTTGTTTTGATGCGTGGAGAACCCGCGCATCTCTCTTTTTTATCATCAAAAGGCTTAAGTATCCGAAAATACCTATTTACTGACAAAGGTTTAGCTTATGATTAGCAAGAATGCGCTTGACCGCGCAATAGCACACCCGATGTTTACTGCACGTGCGGCGTTGCAATATGTCAAGATGCACAAGGAGATCCAGCAGATAAAGCAAAAACTGAAGAGCCATTTCAACAGTGAAGACATCGAGAACTTCTCCACTGGTGCAAGTGCTGGCATAAAGGAAATTGCACTTTATCTGGTGGTAAAGGATGCAAAACCTGATCTGATCATAGAGACGGGCGTAGCGCAAGGCATATCTACGTATTTCATCCTTAAGGCGCTCAAGGAAAACGGAAAGGGGAAACTGATAAGCATAGATTTACCCAACCACAAAAAAGGCGGTTATACCATGCCTGATGGAACCAATGATGCAGTTTACATACCTGAAGGGCTTGAATCTGGCTGGATAGTCCCTGATGAATTAAGGGGCAATTGGCGCCTTCTAATAGGAAAATCTAGCGACAAGCTTCCCGAACTGGAAAACGAGAAATTCGACATGTTCATACACGATTCCGAGCATTCCTACGAAAACATGTCTTTCGAGCTGGATTGGGCACTGAAGCACATGGACAAAGGGCTGATAGTGGTAGATGACTCAGAAAGAAACAATGCGCTTAACGATTTCATCTCGAAGAACTCAAAACGAGTAAACAAAATAAACAATCCACTAAGCATAGTTGCAGTGCGCTGATTTGATTTTAGACGTTTTATCTAAGAACTGCTGTTATTTTAGTGTCTGGGTTATTGTACACTAATTGCATCGTTGCAATGTTGTTGTCCCATTCGCATTTCTGAGGACCACATAAGAACAATAGTTTGAATAGGTTGCTTTCTGCAATGCCTTTGTTGAACAGATATGCTCCAGTAACGTTAATGAAGTAACCTGGTTTTGGCACATCTGAATACTCTACTAATAAAGTTCCTCCATTTGTTTGGTTATATGCAGTTTGGTTTATTGCGCTGTAATTTCCATCGCTTAAGTTGAAGAATACAACTCGTTGCACTGCAGATGCGTTGTTGCCGAATGTTGCTATTGCGTTGATCCCAGTGTTGTTTCCACGTGTAGATATCTGTAGTTGTGCGCCAATTCCTTGTTGGCTTGATAGCGTAACTAACGTTCCATTCGCATTTGCGTTCTCTTGAAATGATGTGAATTGGGCATAAGCATAGTTATACGCACTAGCGTTCAATTCTGATTCTGTGTATATGCCACTAGTTTCGATAAGCCAGGCATATCTCGCAACAAAATAACTTGGTTTGCTGCTTAAGGGATTCAAAAGAAACTGCGCTTGGTTGCTATTGTTTAACAAGAATGCTGCGAAAGGATTTGCAATGGAAGGGTCTTGTGAACCAACACTGTCTGTTATACTAGTTCTATTTGCTACGCCTTCAACTACACTTCCATCAGGCCATAATGTAAGCACTACTGCGTTTGATGGTGTGTTGTTCTTCATCCATGCCATGGCACCAATGAAATTTGGATTTATCTGGTCTGCTTGCACTAGATTTTGCGAATAGATAAGATCGGTATTAATTATAGATACTATAAGAACAACTACTATTGCAATTCCCACAACTTTGTATTTGCCAAGTCGCAGCGTAAGCCAATAAAGGGTATACGCGGCGAATATAGACAATGGAACAGCTATGAGTGAATTAAATCTTACGGCGTACATCTGGAGATACTCAGTAAGCAGATAATATGCAGCAAGTATCAGTAATGCTGGTTCTATATGAAATCTAAATACTGCGTTGCCACTTAATAGTTTATTTTCTTGTTGTCCTTCAACATCTAGAAAGAAGTAAGGAACTATTGCAATCAAAGACAATAACCAGAAAGCAACAGTATCGTTAAGGAAATATGTGCTTAGATACATGATTATTGACATGGGTGTAAAGAACGGCACAATTCCAAAACTTGCATAAAGGAAAGACGTGGTGGGTGGTTGCAGTTCTTGAATTGTTGATGCAAAACTTGCACTATTGCTTCCTTTAATATAAAATCCATTTGCTATAAATACGTTATATATGATTGCTGGAAAGATTATCGAGGTTATAACAAACGCAATAACGCCAAATGCAAATATTGTGCCAATCCTTCGTTCTATGTTGCACGTATAAACTCTAAACCTATCTTTACTTTTAAGCAACGTAGTTAAAATTAGGTTTCCAATCCCAATGAAAATAAGTATTACTGGGAATAAAGGCCATGAGAATGCAGCATTTACAAATTTTATCACATTCATGAACAAAAATAAACTTTCTATTAAAAACCATATAACTAAACTAAGCAAAATATAATTTACTTTATTTAGTATTTTAAGATTGTCAGTTATAAAAGATAGCGACATCATAATTACAGTGGCAAATAGAATAATTGCAACTGCAAATATGCCTCCATTCCATACTCCCGTACTTAAACCAAGCATTAAACCAGTAGCAGCATAAGGTAGGTACATATGTTTACTTTCATCAGTTTTCAGTCCTTTAACTAAAAATATCAATGCTAGTAGAAGGAAAGTTGTTGCGAAACTATCACCCCTATAGATGGTTCCACTTGTTCTTGCAGAAAGACCCAAGTTGAGTGCTATCAATGCCACTACTAAAAGGGAAAAGAAAAGATCCTTCCTATAACTTTTAGCTAAATAGTAACCTAATAATATGTCTAAAATACCAAAAAGTATAGGTATTAATCGCATTATATCATAATAATTAATACCAAAAAATTGTAGAATTGCGTAGGGTATTACAGTCATGTAATATAATCCTGCAGGCTCAGTTACCTCTGCATGTGTTGGCCACCCAGATAAACTTAATGTATTTGGCACAATGAAATTGTTGTTTATTGCTGCTCTTACAACTGCAAAATGAAAGAAGCCATCAGGTTCATAGAATCCGTAGTACTTTAATAATACTGATTTTATGTAAACTGAAGTAACTAGAAGTGCAAAAGAGATTAATATAAAAATTATTAAATTCTTATTCAATGTTAAATTTGCAAATTTCAGATAAAAACCCTTTAGATTCAATTACAATAAATATGATATTGTAACACGAATGTTTAATATACTGTCATTTATATAGAATGATACAAAATTGTATTTACATGGTGGAAATTAATGTTAAAACGAAACGTTGTATTTTTTTGTAATAATTTAACAACATTCGGTGGCGGAGAGCGATGGGCGCTGGAAGTTTATAACCTGCTTAAATCAAAATATAAAATAAAAATGTTTAATCCAAAATCTACTTCTGGAGAAGAAAGAGTGCCATTAGAACAACTTCAAAAAATCTACAACTTCAAAAAAGACATAGTTAATATAGACTGCTTTAGCATTTCAACAAGTATATTTGGGAAGTATAAGTTTAACTTTTTAGTACCAAAAAATCCAATATCCTTAATTAAAGAATTAAAATCTGCAGATATTATTTATACTATAACTTCGAATCCACTACTTTTATTTTCTGCAGTGTTATCTGCAAAGATATATAACAAAAAATTGATATATGGCGCACATAACCACATATTTAACGAATTATTTATTAATTCAAATAAAGTTAGTATTGCAGATAAAATCCGCATTAAATTATACAAGTCTATTATAAAACAAATTAAATATTTTCACGTATTGAATAACGACGATGCCCATATAGTGTCAACATTTTTACCAAATTCCGACAAGTATCTCATACCAAATTTTACTTATTTTAAACCTGGGAAAATTTCCACCTCGCCGCATTTTAACGTTTTATTTTTAGGTAGACTTACTAGACATGAAAAGGGAATAGATTTGCTGTATCAAATAGTTGAAGATATAGTATCTAAAGAAAAAAACTGTAAATTTATAATAGCTGGATCTAATGGGGATGGAGAAGAAATAGTCAAAAAAATGGTGTCCAATTTCCCCAAAAATGTAAATTGGGTCGGTTTTATTAGTGGAGATAAACTTGAAAAGTTGTTTTTAGAATCTAATCTATTAGTTTTTCCCTCTAGGATAGAAGTAATGCCATTGTCCATAATAGAAGCCCAATCTTTTGGGTTGCCTGTTGTAGCCTTCAATATTCCCGGTCCTGACAGAATGATTAAAAATAAAGAAAATGGTAGTTTGTCTAAGCCGTTTGATATTAAACATTTTGAAAATTCTATTTTATGGTACTTTGCTAAATGGAAATTAAACAAAGAGGCTTACCAAATTATGAAGAAAAAAATATCCAGTGCTACATTAGATAAATATAGTCCTAATAAAGCAGTATTGAAAATACAGTCTATGTTTGATAACTAAATCATTAATCTAGTATAAATTTAGACACAAATATCAATGCAAAAGTTTAACCTTTTTTGTTAACAATAATATTAACAAATCTATTCCCCCATTTTTGTAAGTTTCATTCAATTTGTTTATTTCTTTAGGGTCGGTCAAATTCAGTAGTTTGGTAATACCGTTTATTTCGATTTCACGCGAAATTAATCTATCAACATCGCTTAAATTGCGCCTTTCATCCAAATGCCTTTTTAAACTATGTATAAAGAAAATTGGATTATAGATACTGCGGGTTTGGTTATTTATTATATAATCTTTGAGTGCTAAAATAAATGGAGACTCATTTTCATACCGTTGCAGCCGATTATATTCTGGTGTTGCATCAGTTTTATCTTTCTCGTGCAACATATAATATTTTTTAGGGAGCTTCTTTATCTGCCCCATACATTTTGGTTTTTCATGAACCCTACCCTCCCAAAGTATAGCCTCTTTTCTATATATCCTAGTTTGCCACGTGAAAAAAGATTTAGAAGAGTTTTCATATCTTCTTAGTTTATAAGCAATTTTAGTGTTTTCTGAAGTTAGTTCACGTAAATCTGCGAATATAGATTCTGAAAATCGTTCATCTGTGTCTACAATCATTACCCATTCATTTTTGCATAGATTTTCTGCATACTGCCTATAAACTTCAGCTAATCCTAAATTTATTGCATAATGTATTTTTGAGTTATGTGGTGCCGTTGTTTGTAATGTTTGTAGTTCAGGTAGATTTGGATTCGAATATATTATAATGACCTCACCTACATAAGGTGCGATATTATTAAGTGCAGCTAACGTTTTATTTGCAGAATCATTAGAAATTATTATGGCAGAAACATTATCGTTTAAAGAAACACCTTTCACAATTCAATTATCCCAAAGCATTTTTTGTAGCTTGTGATTATCCTAGGATTTGCGCCTATTCGTTTTGCAAAATCTAGAAACGCCCTATTTTCATTGACATCGTCGCTCAACAGTATCCCATGTTCTGCTATATGGGGTTCAACCATAACAAAATCACCAAACATCTGAACATAACTATGAACGCTATCATGCAAGAAAATGTCTATTTTGTCATATCGTCTTAACGTTGAAGATAGAATAGTTTTTGGATTTCCTACTACGAGTTCCCATCGGTCGTGTAACTCCTTAGGCACCAACGAACCAACATCTTTTTCTACTTCAGTAGACACTAAAAGTCCGCTATTATTCTTTTTCATAGCCTCGAGTATTATGCGAGTAGAGAAACCCTTTGCTACACCAGTTTCCAGAAAAATTGAAGGTTTTCTGGTTCTAACAAGATTATACAAGTAAAGTGCCGCTTCTGGCATTATGTTCGTGGTGGAATTTCTATCTGCATCATTTAGCTTGTCAAGAATCTCTAAATATTCTTTTTT
>JAJYJW010000024.1 GCA_021789155.1 Microcaldota archaeon | reverse complement strand
TAGTAGAAAGTTAATGGAAGTGCCTGCCCCACGGGAAAGAATATACCTCCAATCCCATTTTATTCTCTCCATTTTTCGCGAATGTTCGAAGGCGCCATTCGTATCTATGTTTTTCAGATCCGAGTACACTCTCCAATATGTATTAAAGTGCTCACGCAGTGATATGTAGGGTTTGTAATAAACCAATGCATCATACCGTATTCTTATCGTGCCAGGCCCAAAGAAAGTATGTATATAATTTGGCAAATAAGTGTCATCTGCCAAATTCTTGTTATTCGGCAGTACTAGATAGTCCGGGCTTTTTAACATAAACGCTCTTCCATGGAAAAATATCTTGGCTCTTTTCTCAAATTCCTTGGAAACATTTCGTTGCGGATACTTATCCACATACCATTTATAGGCGCTAACGTCGTTTGTAGATATCTCAGCCTCGTAATTAAGCGCTCGTACGTTGAGTACGTTGAAAAGCATTTTCCTGAACGGGGATAGCCTATCCGTTGCTATAGGTACTGGTCTTGCGCCCACCGCTACTAGTTTATCTATTCTGTTGAGTTCCTTTAGCATTATTTTGACGCATTGGCGCTCAGGCACTACGTCCGCATCAAAAAATGTGATTGGCACGTCTTTGTGTTTTGCACAGCTGGCTATTGCGTTCTGTGCGGCGCTTTTTCCTGGGCTGCTCTCGATTACTTTGATATTCAGGTCAGGATATTCCTTTATACACTCTTTAGCACGACTATACGTTTTGTCCGTAGATCCATTTACTGCAATGATCGTCTGCACGTCTGCGTGTATATTTTGCCTGTCAAGAGCCCGAAGGCAATTTGCTATGTTTCTCTCTTCGTTCCTTGCAGGTATGCCATAATATATTTCCGGTTTCATTTCAATGCATCTTTGCATTAGACAGTGTGTCTTTTTTTGTAAGTTTAAGCCTATCCGACGTCGCTATATCTTTCTGGTTCTCGCGATATTTTCCTATCGCCCTATATGCATTTGATCTGTCCATATACGCTTCAGCATAATTAGGATCTAGAGATATTGCCTTTGAATGGTCCTTGATTGCTAGCTTGAATTTTCTAATCTGCTGAAAACCAAATCCCCTGTTATTATAAGCAGATGGTGACTTCGGCATCAGCTTTACTGCTTTGTCAAATGCCTTGATCATCTCGCCATATTTGCCTGCGTAAAGGTACGCATTGCCTAGGTTTTTGTATGCTTCCCCAAAATTAGGTCGTAACTTTATTGCAGTAAGGTAGCACGTTATCGCCTTATTATAATGACCGAGATACTTCAGGCACCTTCCTTTTAGGTTATGTGCCTCCGATGAACCTTTATCCATGCGTATAGCATTATTTGCCGCGATCAATGCAGATTCAGGTTTACCTGAAACAAGCAGTTTTCTCGTCATATCGAGATAGCGAGCAGCTTCTTTGTTAGTATTCTTATTCCTACTTAATTCACGTATTTTCGTTGTATAACTCATCGTATCACATGCATTTTGTCTTTATATCTCTCACTTAGAGTATCAAGTCTATAGTCGATGATCTTGTTATCGACTTTTTGTGGATATTTTGAAGAATCTGCATTGTCATTCTCTGAATAAGCAAAACAAGTTGCAAAATCAAACGGCATTTTGTCTAGAAGGTCCTGGGTTTTAAGAAAGTCGTCTTCAGATTCGCCGGGAAATCCCACTATTATGTGCGTGCCTATCTTTATGTGCGGTGATGTGCGTCTGACCTCATTCAACGTAGATATAACATCTTTCGACACATATGGTCTTCGCATCAGTTTGAGGATTCTATCGCTGCCAGATTGTATTGGGAAGCTTATAGCACCTATTCGTTGCCCCTCTTCGGATGAGAATACCTCTAGATACTTATCGATGTCTCTTATGAGCCAATTTATGTTGAAATCGTGTATGTAAAGCTTAACGTCGCCAGGTATCGAAAGGATTTCACCAAGCAGATTATATAGCTTAGTGTCTGTGTCAAATCCGTACGCTCCCGTGTCTCCCCCAACTAGCATTACCGACTTTTCCCCTATTGCTATTGCCCGTCCAAATTGTCTCTTTATAAGATCGGGATCTATGCTCTCTAATTTTCCCGTCGCAAGGCGTATGACGCAGTAGCTGCACTTTAGCAAGCATCCATTGTCTATTCTTATCTTGAAGCCACTCTTCGCTGCTTCGTACTCTTCTCTTGCGCTGAGTGGTTCGGAATTATCTACAATAAGCTGATCGAATCCGGATTTGTTTGGATAGCTGACAGATTCAACTGTATGCTCGAATCCAAATATCTGCTGTAATCTATTCATGTCTCTTGGAGAAAACGTATTGGACACATTGTGTTGTGTGAGTCGCTCTGGACTTATCGATGGCATGCATCCTCCAACAACTATCTTAGCTCCATTTGGGATATCTTCAGCTATCTCTCCAAGGCGTTTCGCTGACCTCATTTCACTTGCTTTGTCTACTGCGCACGTAACCAATACTGCGAAGTCGCAATTTTTCGGCGAAGCGGATATCTCTGCGCCTTCTGATCGTACATAATCAATTACATGCTGTGCGTCAAGCTGCCTCTGTTCGCAACCAATACAATCTACGTATATTTTCAACTAAAGTCACCTCTCTTTGCTTCCCAGTCGATTGTGCTCCTCATGCTCACTTCAAAAATGGTTCTAGCCGCAGGGTACTCGTTGAAAAGCTTTTGCGTATGCTTTGACAGGGTAAGCGTGGATTCTTCGTCTAAATGAGGGCGATGTGCCAGTCCGGTTCCTGGATCAGCGTGAAATATATTTGAGGTTATCCCTATCCCCTTATCTATCATCACTTCATTCGCTTTCATCGTGCTTTCGATTGGCTCAAGCCCCCATACTAGTCCGCAGAACGCCTTGTAATCCCCAAATACCTCAACTGCCCTCTCCACCGCGCTGAACCACTTATCATACCCATAATAAAGGTGTTTGCTTGGGCAAATGTCCTTGAATATGTTCCTATCATATACCTCTATATTGAATGCTATTGAGGTAACCCCGGCTTTCTTATACTCGTCTATTAGGTCTAGGTTGTGCGGAGGATGGACTAGCACATGTATTGGTATTTTGGGATCGCATGCATCATGAACTGCTTTTATTGGCTTTATTATGTATTCTAGAGTTTCTTCATCAGTTTCCGCGGTGCCTGCAGTTATTGATATCAAAGGAATATCGCGCCATTTTGTATTCTGAAAAAGCCTCGTCGCTTCAGCTATGTTTTGTTCGGAAAAGCTAGAAACCATGTTCTTGCCAGCTGTTTTTCTCGTGGATTTAAGCGAACAAAACTTACATGGTTTTCCGTTAGCGAAGAACCAGCAATCAGGGTATATGAAGAACCCGGGCGTTTGTTCTCCAGCAACGGCTATTATCGATTCTGTCGGAGTGCCGTCGCTCAGGTGTTTGCCAAAGAACGGCGGTCTCTCGGGCAGTGCAACCTCCTGAACAAACTCGTTGTGATGATACAGCATGACTCTGCTTTCTTCGTCAATCTTCAAATTCCACGGGGAACTTTCTCTTCTGAGAAGAGCTGTTACCACTCCATCTCCAAGCAGAAGCACCTGAGGGAACTTATGCTCTGGCATTACGCTCTTGCTGGTTCTGCCGTACACGAATTGGTTATCATAGAAGTCGCGTTTATATTCTTTGAACATATCCATGTCAAAATTAACCCCGTTTGCTAGTAGCGAAACCTTTAGCTCCGCAGGTATTTTTTCGTTTATCTCTCCTTTCATTCAATCACATAGCATAAAATTCAGTTTTTCGCGAAACAGACGCACTTTTTGAGATAGCTCTCCTTGGTGCTTACGATTCTTGTCAGCTGTTCAATGTCATGCTTGCATCCCGGGCATGACTGCATGTTCATTAGTTTGGTCAAGGTCTCTCTTACATTAGTCATTAATCCATAATCCAGATGCTGATCGAGATTGCTCTCTTTATCATGCACATGACACGCATTTCGCGTTTCTTTCCGTGTTCGCATAATTTCCAACCTACATATATTAGCATGGATATATTTAAATAACTTTAGTATAACTCTAGTTTTAGTTTATTTTTTTTAAAAGATAAACATATTAATTAATAAATATTTAATATAATATAAAATTAAAATAAAATAGTAGATCACATACTGCAATAGGATAGACTTTAAAATATCTGATGTAGAACTACTATGAAAATGATGATAGATGTGGGCAAGACAACAGTAACGGAAGAAAAAATGTATTCTTTGCTGAATGCACTTTACCACAATTCAAGATACACAGTAAAATTTTTATCGCATAAACTTGGGTTGAGTTATTACAATACATCTAAATTAATACGAAAATGCGAGAGTAAATACAAGTTAAAATACACGATCAACATAAATCCGAAAGCGCTTGGATTTACCGGGAGCAAAATAGTTCTGATTAAATTCGAAGACATACCAAATTCATCTATGCTGAAAAACGAACTATCAAAAGATCTGTTTGTTCAGGCAGCATACTTCTGCAAAGGGGATTTTGATTTGCTGCTATACGTAGTTGCAACCTCAGAAAGCGAATACGGTTTATGGGAATGGACACTCCGTGCTGTACTGGGCAAATACAAACCTATCTTTTTCTCGTCACAAGTGGGTTGGTTAGACGTAGGGTTCATGCCTCTTTCATCAGACCTTATAAAGAAAAGTACCGTAATTACAGATAGGGAAAAGAGCATATTACTGCTCCTTAACGACAATTCACGCATGAGAGTCCGCGAAATTTCAAGAATTACTGGCCTTAGCCATTTCCAAGTGGTAAATACTCTGAAATCACTGAAGGCAACAAATAAGGTGCCTTTGTTCTCTACGTTCGTCCAAAAACCGACCAAAAACATATTATCTGCTTCTTTCTTTAGATTCAACGCCCCTGCAGTTTCACACCCTAAGATGCTCAAAGACGTTTTGAAGATTTTGTTAGAAGAAAAATTCGATAACGTAACGAGCGATTATGCGCTTATCTATGACCTTACCGGAACGAACGATTTAATGATCGTGTGCAATTTCGAAAATAGCGAGAGCTATTCTAGCAGGGGACCAGAGTTATGGATTAAAAATTGTAAATCTGAAGAAGTTATCACACAAGAAGCGGTAATGATAAGCGTAATAAAAGGAGTCTGGCCATTTCATGCCGATAAATACGAATATCTTTCTGATCTTCTTAACATGTACGAAAATAATCCTAATATATACATTAAGATAAGGGACCAGCTCAAATCCGGAAACAGCTACAAATACACTCTTTGGCCTAAGGACTCGTGGGAGTATGTCGACTAATATTAAATACCTAAATGAAATAAGCAATCAAGAAAAATCAGCAAAATGTCTGATTGGATATCATAATTACATTTTAGGTATTGGCGACGGAATGTTAGTGAGAATCCCAAAAGACAGAGTAATCTGGGCTCGCATAAGAGATTCATACCCTCTGTTGCAAATCGTCAAACTTAGACTCGGAAGCATAGTTCCTTCATACAAGCTTATTCTGGCTGATGCGGGTGGAAAATTACCAGGGTTTCTATTTTACAGGAAAATTCCAGGAAAATCGATCCTTGATTATTCAAGAAGGGAGGCACCTAACGAATTAGGCATGCGTACGCTGGGCATACTTGCCGCACTTCATTCGATAAGACTACCAAGAGCATATTACAAAAGTCACACTATCAAATCGATTTCAAAAAATCAGATGATCCTTTATTTACAAAAATATGCTCGATTCAAGAATACAATCAAATTGCTGCCAGCAGATATGCGCCAAAAATCAGACCTATACTGGAATAAGCTCATAAACTCCATTAAATGCAAGCATTACGTTTCCATCATACACGGAGATCTAGATATGCGCAACATACTAATTGATTCTAAAGGCAAAGTCTCTGGAGTATTAGATTGGGATAATATTGCATTGGGAGATCCTGCGAGGGATCTATGTGGGTTACTTGAGGTTTACAAGTATAAACAGTTTAATAAGATAATGGCTTTCTATTTCAATATGATGAAGATCGGAAGCGAATCATCGAAGAGGAAACTCCTAGATAGGATATTCTTTTATGGAATAATGAACCGGTTCTATGAGCTCGAATTCTTGTCTGGAGGGCGCAACAGCAAAAATCTTCAAATACTGATTAAGAGACTGGACGAGGATTTAAAACTTGCGGCTAATGTAAAAATTTGATAAAAGAGCAACGCATTTACTGAAGTATTTACGTTATCTCAGTAGCATAGCAAGTTACCAAGATTTAATTACGAGTTATGATATAAATCAATTCATGAGAAAGGCAACGATTAAAGACGTGAAAGCAGTAATTTTTGATTATGGTTGGACGCTCTCGGATCCAAACGACGGCGGATTCTTTTCTGACGTCAAAGAAACCCTTGCATATTTAAGCCCTAAATACATGCTAGCAATAGTATCGAAAGCAAGTGGTTCAACTCCAAGTGAAAGAATCGCCTCCCTGAAGAGTTTCGGAGTATATGATTATTTTAGTTCCATACTGTTTCATGAAACTGATAAAGATGGAATATTTCAGGAAACGCTCAGAAAATTAAAAGTCGATGCAAATGAAACCGCAGTAGTTGGTGACGAAATGAAACGCGAGATAGCGTGGGGAAACAAAAATGGAGCATTGACTATCTGGCTTAGGAAAGGAGATTTCATTAACGAATTGCCAAATAAAGAAACTGGAAATCCTGATTTTGAAATAAAAGAGCTTTCTGATATCATAAAAATTATTAAATGAGATTTATTACTTGTAATTAGTCATATTATTTTGCCAATTCTGCGATTATGCATCCTCCAGATGGCATTTCGAGTTTCGCATTTACCCTTGTGCCAATCTTTATATCGGAATTAGGAAACGCAATCTCGTTATAGAAATCATCCCTTCCAGTTACCGATTTTGCGTTGCGTTCAGTTATAAGTACGCTTCTCACTTCCCCAAGTACGCTTACTCTCTGCTCTTCCTGTATATGCCTGAATAGTCTTGAAGCTTCAGCGCTTCTTGCCTTTATCACTTTGTTGTCCAATTGTTCCAACTTGGATGCTGGCGCATGCGGCCTTGCCCCGAACTTAGAGACATTGACTATCTCGGGACGCATCTCCTTAAGGAAATTCAAAGTATCTGTGAAATCAGCATCGCTTTCATTAGGAAACCCTACTATTATGTCGGTTGCTATGCTTATTCCAGGAATCTTGCTCCTGAATTCCTTGACATACGAGTTGAATTGTGCTACGGTGTAGTTTCTCTTCATCTGTTTTAGCACGGAATCGCTTCCGGACTGAATTGGCAGATGTACGAATTTGTAAACTTTCTCAGATTTCATTGCCTCTACAAGGTCATCGAAATACCTGTGCAGATGCTCCGGATTTAACATTCCGACCCTTATCCTGAAATCTCCTTCTATTGCAGCCGCATTCTTGACCAGTTCCGCTATGTTTGTCTTCTTGTCTATACCGTAAGCGCCGGTATCCTGTGAGGTTAAATCTATCTCCTTTGCACCTGCCTTCAGGCTTACTTCAACCCCTTTGAGTATAAGCTCTTCTGGGAAACTGTTCAAAGGCCCTCTTGCGAACTTGGTTTCGCAGAACGAGCAGTTGCTCAAGCAACCTTCGCTTATCGGTATTACCCCTATTGCACTGTCATTGTCTATGGCGAACATTCCCTTGTTAACCCTTGAATACTGGTCCAGAACAGGGCGTTTCCCAGAGTCTATCTCGCCTATAGCCTCTGCTATCCTATGCGCGTTGCTTGTTGTTATTATGCTTGAATTCGGCGCTACGCTTTCTATAGTGTGCTTGCTTGCGCTTGGTATGCATCCTGCCACTATGAGCTTGTTTCCAAGGAAATTCGCCTTCTTGACCCTGTCCAGGATCTTCTGCTCTGTCTGGGTCTTCACAGTGCAGGTGTTCATCACAACGTAATCGTAGGAATTGTCGAAGGAATAGGTTCCGTATTCAACCTCGAAGCCGTTCTGCTTGAGCAGAGCCCCCATTATCCTGCTGTCCGCATGGTTAAGCGTGCAGCCGTAGGTTTCTATTAGTACTTTCTTTGCCTGCTCCATGGTATCTGGCTCTGCATTGACGAGAAAAACGTTGCACGAACAGATATTTATAGGTATAATCGCAAAATCCGATTATGTGATGAAACGAGGTAATTCTGATTAATGATGAAAAAGAGAGTTTCTGAACGTTTAATACGAAATTATTATATACCAACCCGAACATAGAAATTTTGATTATTATGCCAGAAGAAGTAAAGGCAAAGCCAGAAGAGACCAAGAAGCCTGAAGTAGAGGCACAATGGACCACTTTCTTGGAATACATAGAGGAAGAGGATAAAAGCGAGATAAGAGAGACATTCAGGACAGCATCTTGCCTAGAGAACATAGAAGTCAAGAGAAACGAAGAGGAATCTGCAAAGCTTGAGGAAAACAACAAGCTCCTAGCAGAGGCAGAAAGAATGCACGAAGGCTTGGGCATAACCGACAAGGAAGAAAGGCCAAAGAGCTTCGGAAATCCTTGCACCCAGTAATTTCATTGCTGGAACACGGATCTTATTATGAGGAGCGCATGACTGAGCTCCTTTAATCTTCTTATCGAATACGCAAGCCATTCCTCGCCGAATGGTATGTAAACGTGCACCTTCTGATGCTTTCCTATTAATTCATCAGCAAGGTTGCCCCTTACTCCGCGCAGCATCGCGAACGACATTTCTGTTTTCGCCTTTCTCTTTAGCTTCATTGCCTTCCTTATCAGCTTCTCATCATGCGTTGCTATTATCACGCTTCTTGCCTTGCCGTTTATCTTCTCAAGTATCGAAATGTACGCTCTGCTTACCTGCGCATCGCTCTTGAATGCTCTATTCTCAGGCTCGTTGTAAGCTCCCTTTACCAATCTTATAGCTCCATGGGCCCTTGCTATGTGCATCGCGTCCTTCTCAGTTCTCTTCAGTTTTGCCTGCAGGCATATTCCTATGTTCTTGTGCTCCTTCAGCATGTGCATGTACGCCTTTATCGTTTCATCGATGAATTCGTACTCTTCCATGTCCAGCCATACCTCAAGGTTGTTCTCCTCAGCCTTCTCTATGACCCTCTCGTAGCTGCTAAGGAAGAGCTTCTTGCTTATCAGAATGCCTAATTGGGATGGCTTTACGGATATGCTTGCGTGTATGTCAGATGAATTGATGTGGTCTATCAGCCTGTCGTATACCTCTATTGCGTGCTCTACGCTTTGCTTCTTGGTATATGCCTCTCCCAGATAGTTCAATATCGGGAGCTTGCCAGTTGAAGAGGTTTCAAGCGCCGCATTCATCGCGTCGTTTGTGGTTGTTCCCGCTATCCATTGCCTTGCTATTAAAGATGTCATTTCATTAAGCAAAGAATTCATAATGATCTGTTAATTATTGTAATAATAGTTTTTATATTATTTGAAATTTCTAATTAGAATTTGTAGC
>JAJYJW010000006.1 GCA_021789155.1 Microcaldota archaeon | reverse complement strand
AGTTAAGTATACTTCGTTGGCTCATAGCTTAGCATGGTTGGAGCATCCGACTGATAATCGGAAGGTCGTGAGTTCAAATCTCACTGGGCCCACTTGCTTTTTATAGAGAAGTATTAAATAATCAGAATTCATTTTGTTAAGTATGGGAAAAATAGTTGCTATTGGCGGTGGAGAGATCGGAAGACCAAGGAAAAATGGTGGAAATTATCCAGTAGAAACAACAGCTATAGACAAGGAAATGATAAAACTTTCAGGTAGATCTCATCCAAATCTCTTGTTTATTCCAACTGCAAGCGGGGATTCCGAAAGCTATTTCGATGTGATTAAGACGCATTTCGGTGAGCGATTAGGATGCAAATGCAATGTACTCATGTTGACGAAAGAAAAACTAAAAAAGAATGAAATTAAAGAGAAGATAATGTCTGCAGATATAATTTATGTTGGTGGGGGCAATACTCTCAAAATGCTTATCTTATGGCGTAAGTTTGGGGTGGATAGATTTCTGTACTCTGCGTACAAGAAGGGCATAGTGTTGAGTGGGGTTAGTGCAGGTGCGATATGCTGGTTCAAATCGGGAATTTCAGATTCAAGACAGAAATCTACAAATAAAAACAGCGGTTACATATCCGTAAAAGGGTTGGGAATACTTCCGTTAACTTTGAGCCCGCACTTTTTCACTGAAAAGAAGAGAAGGCACGCGATTATGCAAATGGTCAAGAAGTACAAGCAAATATTTGCAATTGACGATTGCGCTGCACTTGAAATAGTAGACGACAAATATAAGATCATAGCATCAAAGAAAGGGAGGACAATGCATCGTTTCACTTATAACAATTCAAAAACTACAGTATTCCCAATAAGTCTTGGGAAGTTTAGACCTATTGAGGATATTATGTAGCATTAGCCCACATTATGCCAACCATGTTGGGTGCAACAAAGTAGCAATTGAGAAGATCAGTAGTAAACCGGTGCTATTTCAGTACTAAATATGCAACTCCGCAAAATATTGCTGCAGTCAATAGTATCGCTCTTGTATTACTGCCATTTTTTAGGTAACCTTTTCTAATTACTTCATGTGGCAAGTTTTTAGATTCTGCAAATAAACCAGCACCAATAGACTTAATCGCAATTAATATTCTATTTTGAGTTTCCTTTTGTATCGATCTAATTTTGTTTTGTTTAGTGTTTCTGACCCCTTTTTCCAAATTCATCATTGTGATAAAAAGGGCGTCTATCCTGTTAAGTATTACTTTTGTTGTCGCTTTTTTGTTGACGCTCAAATTTACTCCGATCTTGCGTATCATTGCGGTGTCGTTTGTCAAAACTTTCTTTCTATTTATTGCAAGCACATACGAAACCAATACCATTCCTTTATTCGATGCGTTTACACTTGTCATTCGCATGATTTCCGTTTTCATGCTAATGATCGTGTTGGCAAACGAGGTACTGAAAGAATGAGTAACTGGTTTTATGGTTTGTTCCGGGCTAAGGACAAGATGTTTTTTGTTAATGGTGCTTATGGTTTTGTAATCAAGTGGTTTTTCCGTTTTCAAATTTGCATGTTCTCTTATGAAGCGCATTACATCTTTTATGGCATTGCCCTCCATGAATAATTTGATTCCTTTATTTATCGCATCAGCAGCGCTCTCTTTAGAGAGTATCCCTCCACCAAACATCGCTATGTTCCTGCCTAGCGATTGCGCCATTCTTAACGTGTCAACTGCAAAGTTCTTGTGTGAATCATCTAGCATGCTGAACCCTATTACCTTCACGCTTTCTGATTTTGCCAGATCGAGTATCTCTTTAGCGTTTTTAACGTTGTTCAGAAATAGCACATCATATCCTTGTTTGAGCAGACTTTGCACCATGAGTTTTACTCCACGATCGTGCGTATCATCCCCAGGTTTTGCAATTATGACTTTTTGGTTAGCCAAGTTATTTTGTCTTGCGAGTTCTCCCCAAATGCTGATGTTGCCATTTATCACTTTGTTAAGAGTCTCTGTACTTGCAAGTTGTTTGTTGCCAGTGCACCATAACGCAGAGAGATATTCAGAAGCGCTATTAGCGTTGCGTTTACCCATCATTTTGACGCTATCAATGAACTGCGGATCAGACACTATATTATAGAAACCGTCCTGTGCAGCAGCGTAAAAATATTCGCTCGCTAGCTTGCCATTGCCCGCAACCAAACTGAGTACGTTGTTGTTCATGCATTTCAGTAATGTGTCTATTGCACCCGTAATTCCAACGGTGTTTATGAATTCAGATGCGGCTTCAACGCCCATGGTGTTGAGGAACCACGTGGAATTGCTAGTGAAAAGTCTAGGATCCGTTAGCATCATTATGTTGCGCGTTAATCTTATTTCATAAAGCAAGGCTGATGCAACGTAAGGGTCTGGTTTGCCTAGATCTTCGATGAATCTGTCATTGGTAAGATCATCAATGTTTCCGGTTTCTTCTATTGTAAGAAGAAGTTCCCCAGAAACGAAAGGATCAAGCGGTGCTATCTTATCTACTATGGCTGCAACCTGATCTTTTGTTAAGTTTCCATCAGCATTAGATATTATTTGCGTAGCTTGCATGTTGAAGAAATCTATAACCTTGTCCTTGAGCGCATGTTCGCGTTCGGAGTTTTCGCGTTTTGCGGCAGTGGTGCTTGCAACATCGCAGAAATAACAATCCATATCATTTTTAATTTGCTTCACATTATTCATGAAACTGTATTCTGTAGGATCTTTGAAAGAAATGAATTTGTCGTCCATGCAATCGCACTAGTAACGTGTTGAGTACAAAATTGATGTTAAATTATATAAGCAGCATATTACCGCTTGCTATAAAGATAAACTTTGCAAAAACATAGGTTAATAGCAGCATAAGAATTGCGATTAATGCAATTAATGCGTTACAATGCTGCATGTTGATATAAAGCTTTATAAAGATGATGCAACTAATATATCTCCGGAACATCTCGTTCTAGAGATTCTTCCATTTCTTAGTGAAAATTCCTTATGGGATTGGATATAGTCTTGAGGAAACAAGTGATTATTGCACAATTGCTTTTTAATGAATTTTATACAGCGGCAATTCATGATCGACTCCAGTCGATGCTGCTGGAGGGAACTGCTATCGGATTTCGACAGCCATGCAAGTCTGTTCTATGGCTTCATAGGACGGCGTACGGCTCAGTAACGCGTAGTCAATCTACCGTAAAGAGGAGGATAACCACGGGAAACTGTGACTAATACTCCATAGATTAAGGATTCTGGAACGAACCATAGTTTAAAGGGACGCAAATTGCAGCGTTTCCGCTTTACGATGAGACTGCGTCAGATCAGGCAGATGGCGGGGTAATGGCCCACCATACCTTTGACCTGTAGGGGATATGGGAGTATGAGCCCCGAGAAGGGCACTGAGACAAGGGCCCTAGCGCTACGGCGTGCAGCAGGCGCGAAAACTCCACACTGTGCGAAAGCACGATGGGGGGAGTCCGAGTGGTTTACATATGTAAATCTTTTGCCAAGTTTAGCAAGCTTGGAGAATAAGTGCTGGGCAAGACCGGTGGCAGCCGCCACGGTAATACCGGCAGCACAAGTGGTTTCCACGATTATTGGGTTTAAAGCGTCAGTAGCTGGCTGAAACCGTCTTATGTGAAATATTGGTGCTCAACATCAATGCGTGCATAAGATACCTTTCGGCTAGGGAGCGGGCGAGGTCTGGAGTACTTATGGGGTAGGGGTAAAATCCTGTAATCCTATAAGGACTACCGGTGGCGAAGGCGCCAGACCAGAACGGATCCGACAGTGAGTGACGAAGGCTAGGAGAACGAATCGGATTAGATACCCGAGTAGCCCTAGCAGTAAATGATGCAGACTTTGGTGTTGCGAATACTTCGTGTATTTGCAGTACCGTAGGGTAACTGTTTAGTCTGCCACCTGGGGAGTACGGCCGCAAGGTTGAAACTTAAAGCAATTGGCGGGGGAGCACACCAGGGGTGGATGCTACGGTTTAATTGAATGAAACGTCCGAAACATTACCTGGAGCGACGGCAGTGTGAAGGTCAGACTAAAGATCTTACCTGACGAGCCGAGAGGTGGTGCATGGCGATCGCCAGTTCGTGGTGTGAACTGTCAGGTTAAGTCCTGTAACGAACGAGACCCTCGCTGACAGTTGCGACCCGTATAGTGATATACGGAGCACTCTGTCGGGACCGCCTACGTTTAAGTAGGAGGAAGGAGAGGGCAACGATACGTCAGTATGCCCCGAATCTCCAGGGCTACACGCGGCATACAGAGGTTGGAACAATGGGCTGCAACACAGAAATGTGAAGCCAATCCCCTAAATCCAACCAAAGTCTGGATTGAGGGCTGAAACTCGCCCTCATGAAACTGGAATCCCTAGTAATCGCTTGTCACTATCGAGCGGTGAATACGTCCCAGCTCCTTGCACACACCGCCTGCCAACTCATCCAAGTGGGGCTTTAGTGAGGCAGCGCTAATTACGCTTTCGAACTATGGTTTCGTGAGGGGGGGTAAGGCATAACAAGGTATCCGTAGGGGAACCTGCGGATAGATCACCTCATATATTTTAATGTGTGCGTAAAAGGTGCATATTCATACCTCAAGACTACTAAGAAAACTATTTTTTATCAACGAAATAAAAGTATTCTTAATAAATCACTTTCTGCAATGTAGCTAATATTTGATTCAATGACGTCTGATATTGACAAACTGCAATCGCAAAACAACTCCAAGGCTAGAAGGCCATATAGATGGTGGCATTCCAAGCAAGGCTTCGAAGAAGCAGTGTCAATAGTAAAGGAATTCAAGAAGGAAAACAACAGGTTGCCAACTAATAACGAAATGATTACCAAATTGAGATTAAGCGCGTTTTTGCTTGCAGTGGCTAAAGGAGTCTCATTTGCTGAAAATCACGCAACCAATCTTCAAGAATTCTTCGACGAATCCGGGCTTACTGATTACGTTCCAGAAGTCAATCAGCCAGAAAGTTCCAGGCGGCCTAAAGGATGGTGGAATTCTCAGGAAGGTTACGATGAAGCGACAGAGAAAATTAAAAAGTTCATTGTCGAAAACAAGAAACTGCCAAGCCGTTCAGTTGCGGTTAATGAGCTTGACCTTAGCGGATTCTTCAATGCATTGTCTCATAAACAGACAATATTGGGGGATAGCATTGCAAATCTGAAGGAATTTTTGGTTGCAACCGGAATATCTATTCCCGCAAACAATGCAGGTTCAAAGAAAAGTTTAGATGACGCAGTCTCTGCAATTAATAAATTTTATTACGAACATGAGAAACTACCCACTTATGGCGAAGCGAAAAACCTGTGTTCTGCATCTTTCTTGAATGCTTTAAGGAGGGGAAACACGTATCTAGGCAATTCGGTGAAAACATACTCTCAATTTCTAAGTTCGATTGGCTTTGAAAACGCAAAATCAAACAAATGGACAACAGAAGAGGGGTTGTATGAGGTGCTTGCTTTCGTAGAGAAATTTAGTAAGGATCATGCCAGAGTTCCCCGTATAAAAGATGTCAGAGAAGCTGGATGTGGTGGTTTCGTAGTCATGCTAGCGCAAGGCCGCACAGTTTTGGGATTTGAAACTACTAAGTATTCGCAATTCATAGAAAGATTCGGGTTCAACGGCATCAAGTTAACAGATTGGGAAAAAGAAAGCGGCTACGAAAGGGCAAAGGATGCAATATTGAGATATTTTGCGTATAACAAGCGCATTCCTTCCAGAACGAAATTCATAGAACTGGGATTCGGAGATTTTCTCAAGGCACTATCAAACAAGGAAACAGTACTTGGAGGAACAGCAATTACGTATCCCCAATTCATAGAAGCGATAGGATTCGAATCCGATCCTGCTAGGATATGGTCCAGTAAAGAAGAATATGATAAGGCACTTTCAGCAATAAACGACCTTATGCTAGAAAAAGGCAGAGTGCCAACTCAAGGCGAAATGCGAGAGAACGGGTTGGCGGGTTTCCTCCAAGTTATGCAAGAGGGTAGATCTTATTTGGGAGAAAACGTAACTACTTATAATCAATTACTCAAGGCGGCAAATCTCGGGTTTAGGAATATGTGGTGCACCCAAGTGGGGTTAGACCAGGTAATAGATGCAGTAACTGAATTCCTGCATGATAATAATAGAATGCCAACTGAACTGGAGTTCGATAAAGAGCTGCACCTTCACAAATTCCTGCAGTATCTTAAAAAAGGAGATACTGCGTTGGGCAGAAACGTCAACGATTATGAATTGCTGCTCAACGCCATAGAGATTAAAGCGGCAAATAGAACCAATTCAAGCAATTCGCATAGTTTAATGGATGCTAAAAGAGACAACCGGAACCTTGAAAACAAAATCAAGCGAATGTAATTCGCATACCTATCGGTTTTTATTACTGAAAAATTGAATGGTATCATGCGACCTGAGCTAAGCGATGAGATGTGCTACCTTGCAGGCGTATCTTATCAAGGAAAGGAGAAGAGCGAAGTGTGCCTCAAGACAAACAACGATGCTATAGCCGAAAGGTTCGTTTCATGTGCCGTAAAACTCGGCGCAAAACCCGATAAGATAATGATAGATAAAAACGACTCGATCATAGACGTGCATTTTTATCATTCGAAAATAGCGAGGCAAATTGCGCTCATAAGGGATAAGCAAACCTACATATTCCGCTACTTCAACTCATACTCCTCGAACTATTTCGGAGGTATCTTCGACTCGCGGGGCTTTTCAACCGAAAAGGGCATAGAAATAAACAAGCTTTCTCTTAAGGAACGCATAATACTAGAGAGTTTCGGCCTGAGGATAAATGGTAAGCACATACTGAGCGCGGCAAAGTTCATCGCGATGTTCAGTACATGCAGCATGAGGCTAAGCAAGCGTTCCTGATGGCATATTTATAGAGAGAAAAGCATGCGAAAGCTTTAAATATTACCTGTGCCAAATATTCATCGTAATATCAACGGTAACGGATATAGCTTATCCTAATTCGTGATGTTCAATCAATGAATGGTGAATGAATGGCAGAAAAACCACACATGAATATAGTGTTCATAGGACACGTAGACCACGGTAAGTCAACTACTGTAGGAAGATTGCTTTATGAGACAAAGGCAGTTTCCGAGCAGGACATGAAGAAGCTCAAGGAAGAGGCGGCAAAGTTCAACAAGCCTACATTTGAGTTCGCTTTCGTCATGGATACCTTGAAGGAAGAAAAGGAAAGAGGCATTACAATCGACATAAACCACAAGGAATTCAAGACTGAAAAGTACTACTTCACAGTCATAGACGCACCTGGCCACAAGGACTTCGTAAAGAACATGATTACCGGAGCAAGCCAAGCAGACGGAGCAGTGCTCGTAGTTTCATGCGTAGATGGAGTTCAGGAACAGACAAAGGAACACGCATTCCTTGCAAAGATCCTCGGAGTTCCTCAGATAATAGTCGGAATAAACAAGATAGACGCAGCAGGATATGATCGCGTAAAGTACGAAGACATGAAGGCAAACGTAACCACATTCTTGAAATCAATAGGTTATGACGTAAACGCCATACAGTTCGTTCCATATTCTGCACTCGCTGGAGACAACGTAGCTGCAAAGTCGGACAAGATGGCATGGTACACAGGCCCAACATTACTCGAAGCACTCAACAACTTCAAGATATTCCCTAAGCCGACTGACAAGCCATTGAGACTTCCGATACAGGACGTATACAGCATATCTGGATTCGGAACCGTACCTGTAGGAAAGGTAGAAACCGGAGTAATGCACCCTGGCGACAACATAGTGTTCATGCCTGGCAACGTAAAGACCGACGTAAAGAGCATCGAAATGCATAAGCAGGCTTTGCAGCAGGCAGAACCTGGCGACAACATCGGATTCAACGTAAAGGGAGTAGACAGGAACCTCATAAAGAGAGGAGACGTAGTTGGCCCGGCGAATAACCCTCCAACAGTAGCAGAGGAATTCACTGCACAGATAGTGGTTATAAACCACCCAACTGCCATAGCTGCAGGATACACTCCAGTATTCCACATACATACTGCTCAGATAGCAGCAACTATAGTGGAGATACAGGACAAGAAGGATCCTAAGACCGGCGCATCAACAGGAAAGGCAGAATTCCTGAAGAACGGAGATG
Organism: Microcaldota archaeon; assembly: GCA_021789155.1. Taxonomy (GTDB): domain Archaea; phylum Micrarchaeota; class Micrarchaeia; order Micrarchaeales; family CABMGC01; genus JAJYJW01. The sequence goes on along the minus strand of JAJYJW010000006.1, from coordinate 35,946 downwards.
TCGCAATAGTGAAGATAAAGCCTTCACGCCCAGTAGTAATAGAAAAGTACAGCGACTTCCCACAATTAGGAAGATTCGCAATAAGGGACATGGGTAAGACGGTCGCAGCAGGAGTAGTACTCGACGTAGTGAAGAAGCAGATGTAAGAGTGTTGCAATGCCAGTAGCTAAGATAAAAATCATAAGCAGCAACAAAAACGCAGTGGTTAGTATTGCAAAGCAGATAACCGACATAGCAAAGAGCTTGGGCGTGAAGAAGAAGGGACCAATCCCTCTTCCTACGCACAAGATGAAGATTTCTACAAGGAAGACTCCTTGCTCGAACGGAAGCCACACATTCGACCACTGGGAAATGTCAATGCACAAATGGCTAGTGCACATAGAGGGAAGCGAACAGGCTTTGCGTCAGATAATGCGCATCTCTGTTCCTGACTCAGTGCACATAGAAATGACTCTTAGCTAACCCTAAGTTTTTTATTTTGCGCCAAATTTGGCGCAAAACACCTCTTTTTCTTTTTAGTAAATTTTCTTACTTGCAGTTTCTATCGAAGAATTTCGCGTTTGCCTCTATTCTTTCCATTGCCTGCGCAACTCCTCTTTTTATGTCGTCTCTCATGGCTCCTTTCTTAGCAAAGAACCTCTTTATGCTTCTCGCGTTTTCCAATTCACACTGCGCAGAGTTTGCCATGACTATGCTGTTTAGCATATGCGTTCCCTCGCTATACTTGTTCGTAAGCATCTTCCAATTCTTCGTTGTCCATGCCCATATGAACTTCTTGCCTATGGGATTTCCGCCAACAGTTCCAGGTATGAATATCGAATCCTGTAATCTCACGTCTTTGGAATAGGCGAATGCGAGTGCCTTTCTGAGTAATTTTTCGTCGGAGAACCCAGCTATTGCAAAGAGAAGCCTCCTTTTCTCATCTTGCACCTGTTCTTTCTTGTATCTGTTTACTAGAAGATTGAAAGTATTCAGGTTGCCATACCAAGCTGAAACTCCATAAACTGCCCCGCGTATGTTCACATCGATTGCATTACCCTTTGTGAATTTCGAGAATAATTCCTTTATCTTCGCGAGTGTTTCATCATCGCCGAGAATTCCAAGCGCCGCTATTGCATGGCTTCGCATTTCAGTGTCGGTGGTCTTCTCACCTTCTATCGTCTTCCATCCCAGTTTTTTTAGTATTGGTTTGTGGAACCTCATGCTTGTTGTCTTTACCTTTTCATATGCTCGCGTTCCATAGGTCATGTTTGCCAGCCATCCGAGTCCAGAGGATATGCTTGCGCTCGCCGGATATCCAACGTTGCCGCATTTGTCGACGAATTTCAGGTAAGCGTCAAGATTCGAGCGACCTGATCTTACGAATGCGAACATGTCGTTGCTTATTCCCCATGCGTCTACTGCCCCAAGTTCCTTATTCTCTATGACTTCGAAGATCTTATTCAGCAGCTGTTGCTCGTAACTTACCCTATACAAGCCCTTCTGCCCGTAGTTGAGCTTTATCCATTCATCTAGCAATGCGATGTTATGCTGCTTGCTTTCTACAGTCATGCCTCCATTGGAATACGTTGCCTTGTAGTGCATCGGTATTGGCCAAGTCCCTTCTATGTCCTTGAGCAATGAGAACCTTTTCTGGTTAAGCATATAGGTGTGTCTTACTTTCTTCACGTAGACTATGGGGTAGCCAGGTTTGTTTACCCATGCTTTCATTACCTTTGGAACTTCAACTTTCTTTCCGTCTTCTTGCGCAGCATTGTGTATTGCATTCCACAAGTCTTCCTTTGTCGCATTTCCGTAGGCATTCTTGCTGAGGTATTCGTGCAACCCCTTCTGGAAAGAGTCCTTGCCAACATAATCCTCAAGCATCAAAAGCACGCTTCCCCCTTTGTCATAGCTTATGGCATCGAATATCGAATTTACTTCTGATGCCCTGTTTATCGGGACGTTTATAGGGTGAGTGCTCTTCAACGAATCTGCGTTGAATGCTCCTGCTATGGTATCTTCGTAATAGAGAAGATCCATGTCCCATTTTGGATACGTGGAATGAACTGCCTTTGTGCTCATGAATTCCGCAAAGCTTTCGTTCAACCATAGATCGTCCCACCATTTCATCGTTACTAGGTCGCCGAACCACTGATGAGTAAGTTCGTGTGCTATTACGGTTGCAACATCCTTCTTCGTGCCTATGCTGCTTTTCTCATCGACAAGCAGACGCGCTTCTCTGAACGTGATTGCACCCCAGTTTTCCATCGCTCCTGCCGCAAAATCCGGTATCGCGAGAAGATCAAGTTTGGGTAGCGGATAATCTATCCCGAAATAATTCTGATAAAACGCAACGAATTTCTTCGCGTATTCGAGAGGAAGCTTCGCGTAATCCTTCTTTCCAGGAATTGTGAGCACGCTTATCTTTATCTTTCCTGCTCTTCCTTCCACTCTGTCGAATTTACCAACCCCTAAGTAGAGGAGATAGCTTGACATCTTCGGAGAGGTGTAGAAAGTAACAAGTTTCTTCTTTCCTTGCGTAGACGTGCTTTTCACCGCCGAATTCGATATTGCCTCAAGCTCTTTATCTACCAGCATGCTAACGTCGTATGTTGCTTTGAATTCCGGCTCGTCGAAACACACGAAAGCAGCTCTCGCATCTGCAGGCTCGAATTGCGAACTGAGCAAGTATTGTTCCCTCCCTTTCTTGTCCGTATATCTGCTTCTGTAAAAGCCATACATGAGTTCGTTGTTTTCGCATATTGCGTCTATAGAAATCGTGAATTCTCCTTTCACTTGCTTTTTGAATGCAAAATGTACCTCTTCATCCTTCTTTGAATACCTTATCGATGCATTCTGCGAAATTCCATTTTGGACTATTTTCGCGGAACTTATGCTTATCTCCTTTGAATTGAGCTTAACCAGCCTTGTTCTCTTCTTAGCAAAGCATTTTATCTGCTCAGTGAAATGCGTCTTGAACGTTTTCATGTCAGGTTCAAATCTTAAAATGTAGTTTGTAGGGTAAACCATATTTCCGACGGTTTTATGCATGTTGAATACCATAGGAATCACTACCTTCTTGCAATTAACTAATAAAAGCGTTTTGCATGGAAAAAATAGAGTAGCTGCCATGCGCAGCTACAAAATAGACTTATGGACAACCGTCAGTATAAGATAGCTGGCAGTCTTTTACGGTCATGGTTACTGACGTGCACGTGTCACACGATGTGCTGGCTCCAGATGCGCTCCCTGAAAGGCAAGTATCGTAGGAACTTCCACACTGTGCCGCTGAACCTGTATTGGTGCATGTCCATGTGCCCGTGCAGCTTTGCGTGTTATACATGGCAGTGTCCTTAAGTTGCAGCCACTGATAACCGCAGCTTCCTGCGACGAAGCAGTCTGTCCATTCATACGGCGCTCCAGTGGATCCGCTGGCTATGCCATACATCATGCACCCTCCGTTTGTAACCGTCACGCTTCCTCCATTTGCTCCTGCTAGAGGTTGCATTGGCGTCCAGCATCCTTCGCCTTCAAGCCCGCCATAGCTCTGCCCAGATTGTAAGCAGGTTTGTATGTATGAACCTGTGCTGCATGATGCAGTATATGTTGTCGGCGGACTCGTGTAATGTGCCTGCTGTGTTATTGGGCTCCACGAGGTTATGCTTGCCACTGAAGAGTAAGTAGTAGTTCCGCTTTGCGAATAAGGCGAGGTGGTCAGCGCATACAAACAATTTCTACCTGCCCCGGGATAAGTGCAGCCGTTTATCGATCCAGAACCTAAGGTGATGCCAGTACCGCAAGAATTGCTAATCGTATCAGCACAATAGTAACATGTGCCTCCAGATGTGCCTTCATAGGTATAACCGCTCAATGTTGGACACGAAGTGGTGGGAGTACTACCCCAGAAACATCCTGAGCCTGTGCAGCTCCAATATCCGAAGGAATCTACTCCACAGGTATTCATAGCAGTGCTTCCTATTGGAGTTGATGTACCTACAGATTCATAATAGAGAATCCCCTGTGCAGGATTAATAGTGCATGAGTCAGTGCTGCTAGTGACTAGGGAGTACTTAGACACAAATACAACAGTTGCGCTGCATGGTGTTAAGCCTACGGTTATGCTCCCAGAAGTTGTGGTAGGGCTTGTTGTAAATCCACAACCACCATCGCTTGCCCTGTACTTATACTGTACATTAGGTGCGCCGCCAGGACCATAGTTCACGTAGCCTTGGTCAGTATTGTAGAGCGCATAATAGCCAGAGAAAGTGTTGTCAAGGTTGAATGAATATGAATAAGATCCTGGGGTCAGGTAGAGCGCTTCAGTATTGATTCCGCCATTGCTTATTCCAGAAAGGGTGAAGAAGTTTGGATCGGGAATTGACGGATCTGCACTTGTAAAGTATTTCGGATTCGTAACATTTGTAAACGATACCGAAACAAGGAATTGCTTGGTTTCATATGCAGTAACGGTGCATGGTGACGTCGGAGTAACGGTAGACGCATTTGCAGTTGTGCTTGCTATGCTACATCCAGACGTACCTGTCGTGCTAGCAAATATCCAACGTTCCCCTCCTGTCGTGCTTAATGCTCCTCCAACATAGCTGTATGCCAATGGAGTATTGTAGTTCTGCCATTGTGTCACTGCGACGCAGCTGGTCGCGGGAGTGGTGCAAGTGTATCTATTCGTCCCAAATGTTATAACGTTAGAAACTGCGGTGTCTACGCTGAAATCTATCGAGTTGTAAGCCGCAAAACTTATCTGATCCTGCGGCTGGTAGTTACCTGTAAGTTCAGTGCATGTCCCGCTTACGGTTATACTTCCAGAGACGCTGCTTCCAGTCGCACAACTGTTATCCGTTTTTGTGCTAGTAAACAAATATCGTATTCCGTCATTCGTAGAAGCCTGCACACCGCTTTGGTATGTATAACTTATAGAGTTGCCTGAAATTACCCTTACTGTATAAGGAAATTGTGAGTACGTAAGCGAAGCAGGAATCCCAGCACCTGTTAGACTTACTATAGTATTGCTGTTGACTCCAGTTTCCATTGTAGGTGTAGTAGAGCTTGCAATTTTCAACGTTAATGAATATATTGCGTTAATATTTGCCTGTTCTGTAGTAGGCGAATTCATGGTGAATGTATTGCTTGTCGCGCTTCCAGTATAGCAGTATAAGCTAGGGCAGGAATATGATGATGTTCCGGTCCATCCAAGCGCCACATTGTTTATCGAATCTGATAGCTGTTCGTTTATCGTTATCAAACTGCCCGCATCCTGCCATCCTGACGATGGTGATAGGGTGTATGATGTTCCATCACCGCTCTGTGTAATCGTTAAATAGTATTGCAGTTTGTAGTTTACTGTGGTAGAGCAACCTGCAGTTCCAACGGAGAGCTGCCCCGCTGCAGAAGACACTCCGCAGTTATTGTCAAATGAAGGATTCCCGTATTGTATTCCTGTTCCTGCGCTTATCCCACTGGAAAAAGAGTATGTGTGCTGAGAGTTAGGTGCGAGGTTAACTGTAAGTTCCCCATTCGTGAATTGGCTATAAACATATGGCATGCTGTCAATGGTGAGCACCGTGGTTGTTGCGCTTACTCCAGACATCTGCGCAGGGTTAAGAGTAAATGTCACCCCTACAGGCGCTTGCAAAGTAATCGTTACTATATTAGAGTCGACCCCCGCATAAGTCGCCTTTACTTGTACTTCTGTACCTGTTGCTGCGTTCCCTAATCCCGAAAACTCTGAAACTGCTGTTCCATTGGATGTGGTCGTAGTTACGTTAGGGGAGAATTGCGCATACTGTGGATTCGTAACTGCAGAATATACCACGGTAGCCCCTGTTACCGGATAGCCAAGCATCTTCACAGTTGCAATCAAAGGATCGTAGCCTCCACCTATCAATTGGGTAGTATTCGTTGTAGAAAGTGTTATGCTTATAGGTGTAGATGAGAGGATTGGTTGCGAATGTGTTGAGAAAGTACCTGCATAGTCCTGTATGTTGCCACTGGTGCACTGGTTATAGATTGTACTTGGACAAGGAATCGCCTGCAAAATTACTTTTCCATAAACCAAAGACCCTGGCGAACTCGTTGTTGAAATAGTGTTGCTGCAAATCATCGCACCTCCTGGAAGAATCAGGTTTGGTGCGCATGTTGCGGTTAGAACGCCATATTGCGTCGTGTTAATGTACAGTATAGGATTTATTATCGCGAATTGCTGGTTGTTAGACAGAAGAACCGCGAAAGCGCTATTCTGCGAATTTGATCCAAACACTATCGCCTGGCAATTGGCACCGTTGCTGAACGTGCATGTGTTAGGTGCGATAGTTCCAGGAACGAATACGAACAGGTACAAAAGCACGAAGACAACCGCTACTACTATTATCGCCCAGCTGTACGAAAGCATATATTCAATCGCGGATTGCGCTTTGACTTTATTTGTTGGCCTCTTTTTATTCACAACTTTGATGCAATTACCCATTTAAACATCAGCACTTCGCTATAAATATCTTACTGAAACTTTCTCTACGCTAATGATAGCTATTTCAATCTGAAATGCGTATAGAAATGCATGCCTTACAGCATAAGCAACTTAGAGGGAATGCTCCCCAGAGAAATAATAGATTCTATAGATACAAGGGGCATAAAAACATTGACTCCGCCTCAAGAGCTAGCCGTGCAAAGCGGTCTGCTCAAAGGCAGGAACATGGTTGTAGCTTCGCCCACAGCAAGCGGCAAAACCCTCATTGCAGAGATGGCAATGACGCGTTGTACCATAGGCACAGGTAAAAAATCGGTTTACATAGCTCCAATGCGCGCCCTAACTTCTGAAAAATATGCAGAATTCAAGGCAGCATATCCTTATCTTAAGGTTGCAATATCAATAGGAGATCTTGATTCTCTTGATATCTGGCTTGAGAAGTACGATATGATATTTGCATCTACGGAGAAATTCGACAGTTTGATAAGACATGGCGCTAATTGGTTGAGCAGGATAGGTTGCATAGTTGTAGATGAAGTGCATATGCTCGGCGATTCCTCTAGAGGACCAACACTCGAAGTATTGATATCAAGATTGAAGAGAATATGTCCAAGTGCGCAGATAGTTGCACTGAGTGCAACTATAGGCAATGCCAATGAGATAGCTGATTGGCTGGATGCGGAATTGGTCACCAGCGATTATCGATCAGTGAAACTCGACAAAGGAGTTGTTCTAGAGGATACCGTTTACTACATTGATGGAGAAGACAAGCTCAAAGGTACGAGCAAACTCTCTGAATACAGAATACTGGAAGACGTTTTGTCTAGGAACAAGCAAATGCTATCATTTTATGCTACGAAGAGGAACACAGAAGCTGGCGCCGAAAGACTTGCAGAGATAGTTAAGGACAGGCTAACAGATAATGAGAAATTGGGTCTTGAAGGACTTTCGCATCAGATTTTGCACGTTTTGGGTAAACCTACTATGCAGTGCGAAAGGCTTGCGGCTTGCATAGCGAAGGGTACAGCGTTTCATCATAGCGGGTTAGTGAACGAGCAGAGAAAAATCATAGAGGATGCGTTCAAATCTGGAATGATAAAGCTCATATGCGCAACGACCACTCTCGGCTTAGGCGTTAACCTTCCCGCGAATACGGTTCTAGTGCGAGACACAACGAGATTTACAGGTGGTGGATCGGAGCCAATTGGCGTTAACGAGGTTAGCCAATTATTTGGAAGGGCAGGAAGACCGGGGTATGATTCGCATGGCATAGCGCTTTTGATAGCTAGGTCAGCGCATGATCGAGACATGATGAGCAGGAAGTACTTGATGGGAAAGCTCGAGCCTGTTGATTCAAAGCTCAGCATACTTCCGGTTCTCAGAACCCACATACTCAGCTTCATAGCAACAGACTTTCTCACCATGGAAGCTAGCATAACTGCGTTCTTTGCAGAGACGTTTTACGGCTACCAATATTCTAGCATGCCATTGATAAGAAGCCACGTCAACAGGATAATAGACGAACTGGAGGAATGGCAGTTCATAGAGCGAAAAGGGAACATGCTCGCTGCAACAAAGCTAGGCGCAAGGGTAAGCGAGCTCTACATAGATCCGATGTCCGCAAGGCTGATGTGCAACATATTGGAAAGGAAGGAGAGAGACGATATAGCTAATTTGTTCATGATAGCGCAAAGCGAGGAGATGCGCCCATATGTCAAGGAAACGAAAGACTCCCTTGACAAGTTCTCGTATTATTGCGAGCTCTTGCAGATTAAGGAAGAAAACGACTATGATACGATAGAATACTATTACCCTGAACGTGCGTTCAGCACGGCAATGCTTCTTTACGATTGGGCTAGCGAAATACCCGAACGGGATCTAGTAAAGAAATACGGGACAACTCCAGGGGCGGTATTTTCTAAGGTGAGCAACGCGGATTGGCTGCTCTATGCTGCATCGGAGATGGCGAGGCTTATACACGTCAGTCCATTGCGATTGATAGAGCTGCGGCAACGCGTACGATACGGAATAAAGCAGGAGCTTTTGGATCTGATAAGATTGGAGCAAGTAGGAAGGGTTCGTGCAAGAGCGATGTTCAACAATGGAATAAGGAAAGTCGCTGATTTGAGGAATGAGGGTGCGGAGCAGAAACTCATCGATTTATTCGGTAAAGAGATAGCTCTAAAGATAATTTCTCAAGCAGAATCGCCTGCAATATGAGTATATGCATGTCTGCTTTTCCAATAGCAAGGTATTTTAACTTTTAACTATATATCCATTCTAATCAGAGGCTGTGAAGATGGGAATATTTGACAAAATAGGGCAAGCAATAGGCGCATCTAAGGAAATGAGCATTGAAGATTATATGGGCTCTGCAGAAATGGAAGACGTAGACGTCCTCAATGAACCTGCAGACATGTATGTCAAGCCAGTTTCCATAGTTAGCGAGGAAGACACCAAGTTGATAGAGGCTGAGCTTGAGAAGAAGAACATAATATTGCTGAATCTGGAAGAGGTAAACAAGAGGCCTAACACTCGTGCGGCAATAATAGCAAGCATAAAGGCATATGTTACCAAAATAAACGGCGACATAGCACAGCTTGACGAGACAAGAGTTCTAATAACTCCTGCAAAGGTAAAGATAATAAAGAGGAAGAAGGCGCAGAAATAAACTGCGCTTATTCCGCAAGCTATTCCTCAACATTTCAGGGTTAATTCTTCTTTTTGGCATGCTTGTTCTTTCCGAACAAGGTCATAAGTGCGTGCACTTCATTCTTCGTTGGCTGCGAAAGCGAGAAAACCCTGCGGAATATGTTCTTTACCATTACCTTGTTCCTTATGTATTCATTGTTTTCTACGCTTGAGTCTAGCATCTTGAACAACACATTCAATTCCGTAGGATTTGCAACTTCTTTCAGCGATTCTTTGTATCTGTTTCCTAAATTGCTTTGGGTTAACGAGAAGAGAAGTATGCCAAGTGCATGAGATATGTTGAGTATTGGATACTTTGGATTCGTAGGAACATACGTTATCAGGTTGCACGCTTCCAATTCCTCTTTCGTGAGTCCTATGTCGTCTCTTCCTATCACCAGCGCCACGTTGGTATCCTTGTAAGCGAGTTTATTCAGTCTCTCGCTCAATTCATCAGGAAGCAATATGTTTCTAAAACTCGTCTTTGCCTTTCTCCAAATTCCAGTAGTTCCTATGACCAGTTTGCAATCCGCAACGCTAGAAGCGAAATCATCGTAGATAAGCGCGTTTTCCAAAAGATCGCGTGCGTGTTTAGAGTATTTTATCGCGGTTGCACCTGTTACATTTGTCCTGGGCACAACCAACCTGAGCCTATCTATCCCGAAGTTCTTCGAAACCCTTGCTATGTATCCCAGATTCTGTTGGTACTTAGGGGAAACTATCACTACCCTTATCTTCATATCCTCACCAGTATGAGAAACGTAGTTAGCAAGGTAAGCGAATTGACGAGTACGTGTGCTATTATGCTAGGATACAAGGATTTGGTGCGCTTGAACACATATCCTGCGAGAAGTCCGAAAATGAATGCGGCAATTATCTCAATTCCAAAGCTTGAGTCGTATCCCGCATGCAGTATTCCGAACAGTAGAGCGCTTATAAGTATTCCGAGCCTTGGCACGAGGAATCCTCTGAAGAATACTTCTTCATCAATAGGGCCAACTATAGCGAGAAACAGGTAGAACCATATGGGCGCGGATGCGAACAATCCGGATACGTTGGTGTTTATCTGCGTATTTGTTATCTGCGATATGACTCCTACTCCTATCTCTAGTACCAGGAGTATTATGAAAAGGTAAATCCCTAGAAGCGCATTGCCAATGGTGAAGTGCTTTTTGGCGAGTCCCAACGAATCCATTATGTCGCTGAGTTTCATCCCCTTCTTCAGCATGTACGAGAAAGGAAATGAGAGAAGAAACAGGGATACCAGCGCGGTCAACGCTATGTTAGCGTTGTCTATGCTCATGTAGTTGAATTGGAACGCAACGAATATTCCGAGAATTAGAAGGAGTATTAGGTAAGTTGCAGAGTACGCGAGTTTCTTGTGCAACAATCCATTCGCGCTCTGACTCACTCGACCACTAGTTACTTCTTGAATTCGGTGTACTTGCATTTTCCGCAGGCAAACCTGTCCTTGTGCTCTGCCATTCTTGACCCGCACTTAGGGCACGATCTTCCAGGCTTGTACGCTTCGGTTTTCTTTGCCTTAGCTTCTTTGTTTGCCATAAATGCACCTACTTCTTCTCAGCTGCAGGAGCTGCTCCCTTCTCTTCCTTTGCCTTTCCTCTGCTAGTGAGGTGTGCCAGCTCTACTTTCATGTCATTCTCGTTTTCATAAGAATGAACCAATCCAGAGCAGTGCTGTCTTCCGAATACTTGTTCAACTTTTATGACTATGCTGAGCGAAGGATTAAGACCTAGCTTTTTGCAAACCGCTTCCTTTACTTCCTCTTTTGTAAGGGTCTTTCCAGAATAGTCTGCCTCAAATCCAACTTCTCTTCTCGCAAACATCTTGTTTGTCTTGTCTGATATTATTTTAAGCTCCATTTTACGCACTTACCAATATTCTGCTTACTGCCTTGCTTCCCATGCAGTCCATTACTTCGACTTCGTCTCCTGCCTTTATGCCCTTTAAGTCGTCCTGTACCGGCAGGTCGAACATGGCATAGCTTTCCAAGTCCATTAGCTGCATGCTGCTTCCAGCTATGGAAACGACCTGCGCCTTCGTCTTGGTTATCACCGGAACCTCTACTTCATCGTGGCTCGGCTTGAGCAGCGTCTTCTTCTGTCCGTTGAACAACCCAACTCCAGTAATTCTGGCTTTTGCAGAGCCGTGCTTTCCAGGAGCGGATATTTCTACGTCTACTACTTTGCATGGTACGCCGTCGATCATTACGAATCTTCCTACTTTGATGTCTTTTATTGAAGCATATGTTATCTCGTCTGACAATGTTTCACCTAATGATGAGTATGAACAATAGTTTTCTCATGGAGCATTTTTAATACTTTCCCACACGCTAAATTGAATATATTAATCTATTTTGCGCTTGGTAATGAACGAAAATGAGGCATGTGGGTTAATGAAAGAAGCATTCCATAGCACGTTCAACGACTACTATTCAGTAGATACGCGCAGGATATTGCGCATTCTATCTGAAAATTCCAGAACCAGCGTAACCGAAATAGCAAGCAGCGTGGGCTTGTCAGGGAAAACAGTGAAAAGCAAGATCCTTAAGCTGGAAAATGCACTGTCAATAAATTATTCCGTAGAGCTGAATTCGGAGTTACATCACATGCCAGCAGCCCATCTTGTAGTCATAGAGTTCAAGCAACCCGTAGATTATGAATATGTTAGCGCATTGCTCTCCAAATCTTACATACCTCAACTTGCGTTTTCGGTAAAAGGAGGGAATTACATATGTGTTTATGCAATGTCAATTTCCACAAGCGATTTTACCTACTGGGAAAATACCATATCGATAATGCTGTCCAAATTCGGCGGCAAACTGGTCAATTCAGAAATTGTTTTTACCCATCTGGGATTCATACCAGTGAGGAAGGAGCTCATAGAGCATATGGAGCTCGAGCCAACTCTGAAGAAAGTGCTTGGTAGTCTTGTCGGAAACAGCAGGGCTTCGATGCAGAGCATATCAAGGGAAACTGGATTGCATTTCAATACCGTTGCATATTCCATAAATAAACTCATTTCAAAGAAAATAGTGCGCAGATTCACTCTCACAACAATGCCTCCGGAAGGTTCTGCCATGTTCAGCGTGCTCATAACCCTTGCACCGAAAGAGGGCTTCGACGATGCAGTGCACGAGGTCAGGAAGGAACTGAAAACCGATGACGATATGCCAATATCTAACAGGTATAGCTTCGTTTCTGCATTGGAGGGCAACGTAAACGTCTCCCTGCTATGCACTCTAGATGACAATGAAGATGCTCTGCGCGAATGCGTAGAAAAAATAACGCGCGCATATGGCAAGCACCTTAAGCTGATCAGCTTTGGTAGGATAGACAGGGTTTTGGTTGGGAATATTCCATTGCGCTGCGTAGATTCGAATGAGGATTACAGAGTTATAGATTGGAAGCCAGATCTCGATAGGTTACAAAAATAACAATCCAATGCATCATAATTGGGAATTTTCCCCATTTATAAGTATCTGAAAAATCGCATCTCTTCGGTGAACAAATGCATATGCATCAGGATAAAGGTGTAGATGTAAGTTCGAATGACAAGGAAATGGTATTGCGCGATATAAAGCTAATGCTTTCGGATGCTGCCAAAATGCAGGCATGCCCCGGCTGCAAGCACGACATGGAACAGCTCGCAAAGAGCGTAGAGTCTAAGATGGAATTCATATGCAGGTGCGAGTGCTTCAGCGATAATGCACAAACAAAGCGCAAGGAAATCGAGTGCGTGCAATCGGTCTGAGCCCAAATAGCCCAGATTGAAGGTTTGCGTAAGGTTTATATTACTCTTTGTCGTTAATTAATAGGTAAAACTGATTCTCATGAAGCTCAACATAATAGAGGAAGACGCAAAGAGCATTACGCTAGAATTCGAGAATACCGACAGAGCCATTCCTGAGTTGATAAAGTCAAAGCTCTTGCTAATGAAAGACGTGACTTTTGCTACAGTTGCAAAGGAGCACCCTGAAATAGGGCATCCTAGGTTAGTTGTAAAGGCATCGAAGAATCCAAAGCCTCTTGTCGAAAAGGCAGTAGAGCAGGCATTGGAGGACATAAAGGAGTTGTCTTCGCAGATACCTAAGAAATGAACCTGCAGGTAAAACCAGGTTCCAGGATTCTTGCTTTGGCCACTTCTCCATTTAGCCATTCAAGCAAGAGCGCGAAAGTATTCGGGGTTATAGGAAGGCAGGGTATAATCGAGGGCATGCTTTCATTCAATGTTGCGGTGGACGGTTCTGATTCCACATACTGCATATCTCGTTCTTTGTTAAGATCCAGATTCGCCGAACAAGTGAAAGTCATAGCAGTAAACGGGAATACGCTTGCTGGAATGAACCTCATAGACACGGATGAATTGCAGAACACCACTAATTCAAACTTCATTTCAATAACAAGGAAAAAGCCGAGATTCTCCGAATTGGAGAACGCACTGAAGAAAGCGAAATTACTAACCCAAAAGAGGCACGAATTGCTGGAATTTGCAACGAAAAACATGCAGATAAGCAAGGTTAACGGCTATTACCTGTGTGCAATGAAGAAATCGAGCAAAACCATGACGAAATTCGTTACGGATGCTGTAGTACTTCTTAGGATTGCGCACATGGCTGCAAGCGCATCAGCCAAAGGTGAATCTACTGGAAGGATATGACGGATTAGGGGCTGAAATCAGGTATATGAGAAAGCATTTTAATCTGAATATGCAAGCATATTACGTGGCGTACGGGTGGTTCACTGCCTAGCGCAGAGGAAGCTCTTCCCATGCAGAGCAGCAAGCACCTAAGGTGCGAAGCCTGAACAGAAACGATACTGCTACCATGCATAAGCTATGACAATACGAGCGTGTGGGTGCAGATGAAACGTGCAGGCAGATCTGCTATGAGCATGCAAGGCCGCAAGGCCGCTTAGTCTAATGCCACCTAAAACAGAAGGGAGGCTACGGTACGCCACAAGGTTGTGTTGAATGAAGTACAAATACGTTTCTCATACTGCTGAAGCAGCTTACGTAGCATACGGAAAAGATTTCAGCGAAGCGTTGGAGAATGCGGCAGAAGCGATGTTCAACATAATGGTGGATCTCAAAAAAATCAAAAAAGAACGCGAGAAACTGTACGAAATGGAAATAATCGAATCTGCAGACGACGAAGAGCAGTTAGTATGGCACTTATTGCAGAGAATAATATCTGAAGCGGATGCAAGCAGCATCGCCCCAGTTTCGCTCGAAATAAAATCAATTCTCAATTCAGAAAGCAAATTCAAGATCGCTTGCGAACTTTCATACGCGAAAGACTCGTGGAACTACGGTCTTCTCGATATCAAAGCGGTAACTCCTCATGGGTTGAAAGTAGAATCAAAGAAAGGCAAGGTGAGCATAAGCGTAGTGGTTGATGTTTGATTATTCCGAAATGGAAAGCGCAGCATCAAGCACTTCTTGCATAACCTCCTGATCAAAATGCCCTTTTCCGTGGACTAGCACCTCCTTTGCACTCAGATTCTCGTTGAATATTGCACCATAGTGCGTAGATACGAATTGATCGTTGTCAGAGTATATCGCAATGAACTTTCTGCAGTTTTCTCTTATGGTGTTCCATTCAATCCTTTCCTTGAAGAAACTTTCAAGTTCCTCATATCCAAGGTTTGAGGTAAATCCTGCGACGAGCACTAACCCACATATTCGATTATTGCCCTTCAAAGTTTCCAAATATCGCAGTATGGTTATGCATCCAAGGCTGTGCCCTATGATATAAGTATCTGGGTTCGGCGTTCCTACTGCATCTGTAAGACACTTGACCCATTCCTGCATGTTTGGGTTGTCAGGGTTCGGCATCGCTATTGCCACTGTATCATAACCCTTGCTCTCAAGCTGACGAGTTATCCAAGGCATCCAGTTCTTCTCGGGGCTGCCTTCCCATCCATGTACTATGAAAAATCTCTTTGTCATACCATTACCGAACAATATATTTCTCGAACTTCTCCATTATCTTCTTTATCTTCGGCCTTATCACGAAGATGCAGTATGGCTGAATTGGGTTTCTGGCAAAATAATCATTATGGTAAGCTTCCGCTGGGTAGAACTTATTGAGCATTTTAACTTCGGTTACTATCTCCTTTTCGTACTCTTTTCTATGTTCATCTATGAAATGCATAACTCTTCGCATCTGTTCATCGTCACTGCATAGTATTATAGATCTGTACTGATTACCCTCGTCATTTCCTTGTTTGTTGAGTGACGTTGGATCGTGCATCGCGAAGAATATCTCAAGAAGCTCGTCTATTGGCATTACGCTGTCATCATATTCTACCTTGAGAACTTCTGCATGTCCGGTCTCGTGCGAACATACCTCTTCGTAGGTCGGATTAGCAGTGCTGCCCCCAGCGTATCCCGGGGTTGTTTTTACAACTCCCTTTATCCTCTTGAATACCGCTTCGGTGCACCAGAAGCACCCTCCGCCCAAAACTATGGTTTTAATTTTTTCCATGGCAAAACAGTTATGTTACTCTGGTTAATAAATTGAATGCGATTCCTTAAATACCGGCATTCAGCTGTTTATGGAGGGTTATCATGCAGCACATTGCAATACTCGACAAGAAAAGGCATCTTTTAGAGCGAATACTTTCCGGGGAGAAACGCATAGAGTCAAGATGGTACATATCGCGAAAAGCACCGTGGGATAGGATATCTCAAGGTGATATCGTGTATTTCAAGAATTCTGGAGAGCATGTAGGTGTTGTTGCAAACGTCAGCAAAGTGCTCCAGTTTGAAGCTCTTGATCCAGCAAAGGTAGACCTGCTTCTGCATAAGTACGGCAAGCTTTTGGGTATGAAGGAAGGGGAATATGCAAGTTCCTATGATTCATACAAGAACAAGAGATTCTGCATTCTGGTTTTCATTTCAGAAGTTAGACAAATAACCCCATTCGAGATAGACAAGAAAGGATTCGGGAATATGGCTGCGTGGCTTACTGTAAAAAGAATAGACGAAATAGCCAGGAGGGGAAGTCGAATCCCCCTTCTCCGCTCTGCAGGCGGACGCATAGCCGATCTGCCATCCTGGCACAAACTAAAAAGCACTTAGAATATGTTTATTAAGTTATAAAAGGATAGCTAAGTAACGACATTGTGGCATTGCTATGGTTAATAAACTTTGCATAAGCATATAGACTGAGGATCTGTATGGCCAGAAGTTTTGAACTTTTACCTAAAGAATTCGTTTCAAGGACCGGCACATTTGATTATAAAACGCCAATAGGCGAGATACTGTCGCAAGTCAAGGAGTTCGGCGCCGTGGTGATAACAAAAAGGGGCAAGTATTTTGGATTGCTTGATGATAGGGGAATCGCGGCAAAGGGTACACTGAAGGTTTCCCCAAAGTACCCTGCAGGCAAATTCACGAAAAGAGTGCCTATGTTAGCAAAAGGCTCTTCCGTAGAGCAGGCGATTGAGGCTCTTTATTCGTATTCAGTCAAAGCGCTACCGTATGCAGATGGTGATTCTATTTCAGGCATAGTCAAGAGGGATGTAATGCTCCGTGCAATACTCTCTCTGCACATGCTTTCGCAGTACAAAGTCGGGGATGCCATGTCCTCTCCAGTTATAGCTATATCCGATCAGGCGAACGTGGCGCAGGCTAAAACTACAATGGAAAGATTCAAGGTAAGCAAGATAATCGTGCTTGACAAGGAAAAGAAGCCGATTGGCATATTGTCGTATAACGACATAATAAGCAACTTCGCGAGGGTCAATACAAGAGCGCAGAATTTATACGATTCAAAGGAAAACCCTACAACAAAGAGCAAGGTCATCGATCTCGCAGTTACAAACATACATCAGATAACTGCGGACAAATCAGTTGAAGACGCAATAAGGACATTGGTCGAAAAGAATCTTTCCTCGCTGTTGGTGCTGCGAGATGGCAAACCCTCAGGAATAATAACAGTCAGGGATGTGTTCGAACTTGTGGTGAGCAGCTGGAAAGCGCAGCGCTCCCACCTGATGCTTTCTGGATTGGATGAAAGACAGAAGGAATACGAGGGAGAAATGGTGGACATGCTAGAGGATTTGGCAGAGCGCGTAAACAAGTTCGGGTCATTGCAAATAGACAGGATAGCGGTGCACGTGAAGAAATTCAAGGCAAGGAATTACGAGCTTAGCGGAAAGGTAACGTTAAAGAACGGCTATTCTGCTATAGCTGCGATGTCTGGATTTTCCTTGATGGAAACGCTGAAGGATCTGTGCAACAGGCTGTATGAAGACGTGAAAGAGCGCAAGGAAATACTTCTTACTGAGAGGAAGGAAGAGATGGTTAGGTAATGAATGCGAAATCGGGAACATTCAGGCTCCAGTCAAGCTTTGAGCTCCTCATTACTCTGTCGTTCGGACTTGCGATTCTGCTTCCGATAGTGGTATTCGCGTTCATACAAGTGGCAAATGCTAACGCTGCGCTTTCATCATTCGCAGCGCAGCAAGTAGCGGAGAAAATAGCCGCAGCAGCCACTTTAGTTGGTCAACAAGGTCCTCCCGCAAAGCAGGCTGTTCTTGTAAGCATGCCTCCAGGGGTGCAATACATATATCTGGGCACTACTTCAGGCACCATAGGTCACGAGATAGTGCTTGTGCTAAGAAGTCCAGCAGGATTGAGTTACGTTACCGCTTATTCCCCAGTCAATGTGAGCGGTAGTTTGCTTCCTATTGTATCTGCAGGTACTTACATAGTAAATGTCAGCGCAACGTCTACATGTCCAACAAATTCAGCGTTTCCGTGTGTCTACATAACTCCTGCAAGTTGATATGATGCAGAGCAAAGCACAAATATCCATGGAGTTCCTCATAGTGTTCTCCTTGGTTCTCGTAATATTTCTGTTTTTCTTCATATTGATTGCAAACCAGCGTTCTACGAGCATAAATCAGAACTTGTTTCTTGAGTTGCAGACTATAGCGCAATATATCGCATCGCAACTAAGCGCAGCACAATTTGCAGGTAATGGATTTACTCATAATTTCACCCTTCCCTATTCATCATTTACCGCAGTTCCTTTCAACGTAAGCATATCAAAATCCGGCATAGTGACCGTTACCGGTATTGAGGGCACACAGATAATACACGCTACGTCATCGAGCAACGTGCAGAACGTGGTCTCTAGCAGTTCTTATCTTTCTGGGAACAACTACCAAATTCCTATAAGCACGGGCATGATATCTCTTCAAAATTCAGAAGGCAACATATGTGTTGATTATACCTGCTCTACATTGCCTAGCCATCCTGCATCCGTTGCATTGACTACCCAAAACGTGCACGGCGCGTATTTCAACGGAGTAAGCGATTATGTAGATTTGGGAACTAAGCTCGCAATTCCCAACGCATTGACTGTTGCAGTGTGGATTAATACTGCGGATACGAAAGCAACCCAGTGGGTTGGCGGTCAGGGAACTAGTGGAGTCAACGGATGGAGCATCGCCATAGAAAACAATTTGGTAGAATGGAGACCAGGCAACGGTGCAGCTTGGGGTTACGCAGCAAAAACATACGTTCTCGGAACCTGGGCATTTGTGGTCGGGACGTGGAATGGCGCAACTTCTACAATATACGTTAATGGAAAGCAAGGATCTTCAAACTCGCTCACCGGACCTCTCAATTACGGAGGGGTAACAAACCTCTGGCTTGGACAAATTCAGGGTAGCGGAGGTTCTGCGGCAAGAACGTTTGATGGATACATGGCGAATATGCAAATGTATAATTCATCGCTATCACAGAGCCAAGTGTTGCAACTTTACAACGAAGGAATAGGAGGTGCACCCCTCAATACGAACTCATTGGTTGGTTGGTGGCCCCTTAACGGAAATCTCAAGGATTACAGCGGATCCGGAAACAACGGTAATGGAGTAAACTCGGTGTTGTTTCCTCCAATAACCCAGATTTTCGCAAAGGTTACCGATGCAACGGGTGCTGCGGTGGCAAATGCGCTCGTGGGCTTTTCAACAACTGCAGGACTGCTGGCTAGCACGGTCTATACAGTAAAGACGTCAACATCAAATGTTACGAATTCAAACGGGATAGCCTCAGCGTTCTTGACGCAGAGCGGTGTTAACGCCAAAGCTACCGTATCAGCAACGGTATTCACCGGCAATCATTCAACACAGCCAAATCTTGTCGCATGGTGGCCAATGGATTTGAACCAGGGTTCTAGCGTTCCGGATGTTACCGGCAATGGCTATTCGTCTCTAGTGATGAACCAGGTTGCATGGGGCTCTCCGCGCTACGTAGCGAATTTCTCCGGATCTTCAAACAGCATCATAACATCTACTGCTGTTCCGGCAGCGAACAAGGAAGGTTTCGGGGTTAACCTATGGATATACCCGGTAAAGTATGGCGCAGGATTAAGCTGGCAATACTCCGCACCCATATTTTACGAGGGCAATTCGGTATCATCATTCCAGATAGGTTACCAATCCAACGGCATGATAGACATAGACGGAAGGAACATGAACAGTTGCGTGTCAACTGATGCTGCCCCTCTCAACACGTGGACAAACGTAGGGGTCACGCAAGACGCGTCTTACATCTACATCTACATGAACGGTCATCTATCGAAAAAATGCGCATCTTTTGTTTACGCTACGCTTAATCCGGGAGTTACTCTGGGATACGGCAACGGCGATCTCAGCAACTACCATTTCGTCGGGAAAATCGCAAACGTGCAGGTTTACAGCAATCCAAGCAACTATGCATTGAGCGCAACGCAAATGCAACAGATATACAGCGAGGGAATAAGTTCCCCGCCTTACAACTCGTTCAACCTCATAGGCTGGTTCCCATTGAACGGTGACGCCAAGGATTACAGTGGGTATGGTTACAATGCGACGGTATATCCCGGAGTAGCGTTTGAACCACTCAAAAGCACCATTTCAAATCAGGGCGTAGTTTCCACTACGCCGAGTAACGTCAGCGTGGCGTATTTCGCAGGCAATGCGTTCGTAGGAAATATACCTGCAACATCACTGCCTCAGGGAGAGGGCGCAATGAGCATATTCGCATGGATAAAAACTACTAATACCGTAAGGCAGAGCGTGCTAGCATACGGTACGACTTCTGCAGGTACAGGTGTATCTATAGATACGAGCCAGGTTTCTGCAAATGGCAATCTGTGGTTTGACTTCGCAAGCGACTATGTAGATTCGGGCGTGTTCGTTGCGGATGGCAAGTGGCATTTGGTAGGGTTCACCAGCATAGGCAATACCGCAAACATAATAGCGTACGTCGACGGACTGCCAGATTACCTCACCGTTTCTACAAAGCCTTTCATCATTAATACAGGTGCTTTGCAAATCGGCAGGTATATGGCTGCTTCAAGCGTCCCATTCTATTTCAATGGTATGATAAGCAACGTTCAGATATACAACAAATCACTGAACAATTCGCAGATAATGCAGATATACAGGAGCGGGATAACTGGCGCGCCTGTTCAGAACGCTAGTATCGTTGGTTGGTGGCCTCTTGCAGGCAGCATAGCAGACCACAGCTCAATCCCTAAACTCGGATCTATAGCAACTAATGTGGTCTACAGCAACTCGCAAGCGTACGTTCCATTGCTAGTAGATTCTTTGAATGGAACCGGATTGCTGTTCAACGGTGATGGCAGCTATGTTTCATTCGGAAACGCTGCGGGACTGAGTCCCGAAGCTGGAGCTAGCGGTACAATGAGCTTATGTGCTTGGTATAAAGTGCTCTCTTCCGATTCGTCTTACTACGGACCTTTGCTGAAAGGCATGTCCGCGCCAAGTTCCGGAAGTGGTTGGGAATATACTCTCGATCAGTCAGGGACGAACGAAGGATACACAGTATGGAATTCACTAGGTTCAAACATAGTAAGCTACTATGGTGTAACTCCAAAGACTAATCAATGGAAGTTTGCATGTTTTACATATGATCACGGTAATAGCAAGGCATATTACTATAAGAACGGGGTGCAGTATCCAAGCGGCAATGCATGGTCGAACTTTGCTGGAGTAACTACAGCAAATCTTGTAATAGGTTCTGGCGAAGGCGGCTATTCTAACGTAGGCATGTCGAATTTGCAGCTTTACAATTCGTATTTGACTCCAACGCAGATAACGCAGCTTTACGATACCGGAATACCGTTAGTAGCATACGCTAACGTGAGCTTGAGCTGGTATCCATGAAACTTCAGTTCATCTCAATAGACGCGATATTCGCAGTAGTCGTGTTTCTTTTCGCATTGTTTCTGCTTGCGTTCGTATGGTATGACATAAACACAAGTTTGTCTCTTGCGGCAAGCGCGTCAGTGTCATCCATGCAAGCACAGCTTTCTTCCTTATCATCGCAATTAATGGGTCCGGGTGTTCCATCAAATTGGAATTATATGGGGAGTTCAACATCGGCATCGTCCTTTGGCAACGTTTCTATAGGGCTTGCAACAGGGGGCATCGGCAACTTTTCCATGCAGAAAATAATGACGTTCGAGTCGCTTGCAAATTCGGATTATTACCATAGCAAAACCCTTTTAGGCGTTGGATTTGATTACTACGTTGTGATAAAGAATACTAACCTGAACATTACTATTGGCAGACGTCCGCAGCCTTTTGACAGTATATTGACCCAATATGTATCAAACTCGAGAGTGAATTTGGCGAACGCTCCCGCAACGATGTACGTTTACGTGTGGACGAATACCTCTTTCGGTGTTAGCTGATGAAACTCATAGTATTCACGCTCGATGCGCTATTCGCCCTTCTCATAGCAGTAATGAGCCTGTCCCTTTTGTTCTACATTACATTTTATCCAAACTCCGCGTATTCAATGCCTCAGAAAGCAGCTCAGCAGACTTTAGCGTATTTGCTCACGACAAATACGAGCGTACTTAATGGTCCCGCGCCATCCACAATATACTATGCGTCGAATACCAGCATTTCCGCACAGACATGGGACCAATACATGAAAAACGCGGAGCATCAGGGAGGCAACGTAGATGGTCCAAAGGCACCTATGATGCAATTCATTTATTCTGCTCCAAGCGCCATAATACGCGGTATAGTCGCAGATTATGGCAATATCTATTTCGGTGCCGGCTCTAAGATGTATGCGGTGAACGCATCCAGCGGATCGCTTCTATGGAATATAAACACGTATAATATCGTAGCATCAACTTCGGTCATATATTCTGGAATGCTCATATTTTCGAATTCTATAGGGCTCAATTCGGTTGATCCACTCACAGGCTCCCAAATATATTACGCTCCTTTCAATCCTGCAATCAGTACAATAACTACCCCGTTGGTAGAATACAATGGCAAGTTGTTTTTCGGCGCTATTACTGGTACAGGAACGAATGTTGTGGCATCATACTATGCGAATAACGGCACGCTTGCGTGGAGTACCACTTTTTCATCGCCAATAACTGCACTTGCGGTAGTCGGTGGTTCGCTAGTAGCGGGAAGTACTTCCGCGCATTCCCTATATGATATAGGGGATTATTGGAACACTGGCAACACCGTGTTCACAAATGCGTCTACCAGCTTCGGCGCAAATTCAATATCTGGGTTCTATTCAAATTCAATATCCGGACCTACTGCCGCTGTTGCATATGGAACAACAACGAATTACTTAGAAGCAACGTATATTGATGGTACGCCTTTCTATTCATACAGCATGCCAGAGGCAGTACGCGGCCAAACAATATTCGGGAATACGCTGATTTTCCAGTCATCGCAGCACATCTTTGCCGCTACAAAGGCAGCGTCAATCGCTTGGAATCAGCTAATTCCAAATGTATTCGGCTCTGCGCCAATCACGACGAATCCCGTAATGTCTTCAGGTAGCGTGTATTCTCTATGGACTACGGGAACTACGAATTACCTTTTATCTCAGAATGTGTCTACTGGCAACGTGCTCTGGTCTACAAAAATACCATATCCTGGAGTCAATGGGAACATGACTCTTGCGTACGGTAAGTTGTTCGTAACTGCTGGAGGAAACGTGATGGCATTCGGCGCATGCAACATAAATCCGTATCAATCGATACTTTATTCCGCAGTCAACTTGTATACGAATAAACAGGGCGGGTGCGCAGATGCGCTGATTAATAGGTACGCACCAATCTACAATTATACTTTGGTTCTGAACGGCAACAGCGTTGCTCCATCTCTCGGTTTTGCAAACTTCAACAGCATGAACTCGAGTTACATTGACATAGCAGCCAATGTTTCAAGCGCCCTTACAAACATATACACAGTTTCAGTGTGGCTCAACACTTCCTCATGGCAGTCAGGCTATACCGGGATAGTGTCGCAGCCTTGCGTTACAGCAGGTTGCTTCTCAATGCTGGAGACAAGCGCTTCCGGGACTCCCGAAGTCGTGTGCACAGACAATTATCTGCAAGGAGGTTACACTGTATATGCCAACGTTATACCTGGCAATTGGATAAACGTAGCATGCAGCTATACTGGCGGTTCAGGTGGCTATCTTTCCATATTCGTAAATGGGAGGTTGCAGAGCAAAGTATCTGGGGCAACATCCATTACGCGATCTTCTACGGATATGGAACTGGGAAGATTTCTTAATGGAAATTATTTCACCGGGAGCATGGCGAATCTTCAGATTTACAATACGTCGCTTAATCAAACGCTCATAGGGAAGACCTATTTCGCAGGAGCAACTGGTCCGCCTCTAGGCAACAACACCGCGGCTTGGCTTCCATTGGCAAACAATGCCGCAGATTACTTCGCAGGCAGGAACAACGGCTATCCGATTAGAGTCACGTTCTCAAAATCGCAGTTTGAGCCATATTCGTATTATGGTGCGTCATCAGTTGCTACTGCTGCGACACCTGTCCCGGTGTTCAATTATTCTACATCGACGACAAAACTGTACAATGTTAGTGTGGTAGTATGGAAAAGATAGGCAAATTCAGCAGCAAAGGACTTCTAATGACGATGCTCGTGGTCATACTTATTACACTCATGCTAGCAGAGGTCCTATCGTTTCTTTTTGTGAACATACAATATTCAAGAATTTCATCGCTTTCTGCTCAGGTTTCGTATTCGGTCAACTATCAGCAGGTGATAAAGGCAAGTTCATCATCATTCGCAAGGGAATCGCTTAAAAGGGCAATAATGACTCTTGCGCAGTTGGAATACAATGTTTCGTTGAAGAATAACGGTGTGACTACGATAGGAAACGCATCTGCAGTTCTTTCTGGAATGATGTCAAATGCAGTAATACAGGGCTTGACTCCAGCAACGGCTCCGTCGAACTTCATAAGCAAAAGAATGAAGAACATGTCTTTGCTTACCTTCAATTCGATTATTTCATCTTATGTCTACAACTCGCTGGGAATAGATGTTAATTCGGTGAGCATATTCCAGACCAAACCAATAATATACCAGCCAAATTCCACGTCTATAGGAGTTTCTTACTTGCAAACAGTCAACATAATTTCCGGAAATGGAAATTACCTGTTCACTCAACCCATAAACGTATCGATAAGCATCGTAGGAATGCCAGATCTTCTGTATTATCAGCAGAGCAAGGCAAGGAATATTTACTTTAGCGGACTGAGCAACATCACATCGAACATAGGCAGCACCAACGCAAGTCAAGGCGATGTCGGAAACGTTATTTCTGGCATAGCGTATGTAGTTCCAGCAGGAACTACCTGCACAACGCTTAGCAGCGACATACCAGCTGCGTACGCAGCCAACATAATAATAGTCACTAGCGATGCGACCGCATTTACGAATGGCGGTTCAGGGCCGACATGCGCGAACAGCTACGCTGGGCTAGTGACCTATGCCGTAAACAGCCTTAGCTATCTGCCGTCTGTTCCATACCTTTTATATGCTGCATCTTCGGGGGTTGTTGCGCGCATAAGAACAGGCGAAACCGTAATGATTGATGGTCCATCATTGTCGCTGCTTGATCCCCATAATCTTTACTCTGCAATAGACCAGGGCAAGTATTTCCAATCGTTATACACCCAATCCTATCTAGGAAGGGCATCTAATTATTCCACTTCAGCTTCACACACGGGGATATTCAACTTTAGAGCACCTACAAATGTAGGGGCGTTCAATGGCGCCGGTAGTTATATTAACGTAGGCGGCAACATAGCACTTACTGATTTTACCGCTACGGTGTGGGTATACCCAACATCTAGTGCGGGATACGAAGATGTATTTGTGCAATATAAAGGAGCTAGTGTAGCGCCGGCGTTTATACTTAGGAGCAGCGGAGGCAATACTGGAGGAGATGGCCTGCTCGGTGTTGAGATTTATACAAGTTCAGGTTCATGGTACGGTTGTACTGGTCCTACAGTTCCTCTCAATCAATGGAGCATGTTGACATTCGTTTTCAGCAGCGCACAGAACAAGCTATTCGGTTACTATGATGGTTCACGATCCTGCAGCGTAGCCACTGCGGGTACATATAGCAATCCAGGAAACGTCATAACTTTAGGTTCCGATTCCGGTCCCGGAGAATATTTCAATGGGCATTTGGCAGGAGCGCAAATATACAAGAGCGCTCTCAATTCCTCTCAAGTTGCAGAATTATACCGGCGGGGCATATCTGGAAATCCAATAAGCACGAATACTCTTGCAGGTTGGTGGCCCCTCAACGGAAATGCAAACGACTACAGCGGTAACGGATACGATGGTGCTGCCACTTCGGTAACATATGTACTTCCGGGCAACTATGTGTGGGATTCGTTCATTTACAATCCAATAACCTCGTCGCTAAAACCGGTTCCTGGTGTGCAGTCATGCACCTCTCCATATCTGTGCTCGCTTTCATCGACTGCACTTCCAAAAGCATTCATGGGCAGCATGCCTTTGCAGAACTACAACAACCAATTGAACTCCGCCAAATTCCCGGGCGTGTCCCAGTATCTGACTATGGGCAGTTTCATACCTGCAGCCAACATGGAAACGATATCCTTCTGGGCATACTTCCCTAACCTGGTTTCGGGTCAGGAAATTGTTTCGAAGTCTGGTGGAGGCATAGGTGTGGAAGTTCTGATCTATGGGTGCGGAGTGTCATTCTACGTCATGGAAAGCGGCAACAACCAATTTGCTTGCATGCCCGCTTCATTGTTTAAGCTCAATACTTGGTATTTCATAACAGCAACGCAGGCTGGTCCGAGCGGGGCGATGAACCTTTATCTTAATGGGGTATTGGAGGCAACGGCGACCGCACCACCAGCAATTACCGATACGCCAGCCTTGCTATTCGGAACTTGGAATGCGTATAGCAGATATTACTCGGGCAAGCTTGCGAATGTGCAAATATACAAGACAGTGCTTTCGCAGCCACAGATACAAGCCCTTTATGCCAATGGAATATCTGCAATGCCCATCGCCCAAGGCGATTTGGCTGGTTGGTGGCCCCTCAACGGAAATGCAAACGACTACAGCGGCAACGGATACAACGGAACTGCAGTAGGTTCGGTGAGTTATCAGCCAATAGTCAACGCATCGATGATACCAAGCACATCTTACGTTACTGCGCCATCAGACGAGTGGCAAAGCTTTGGCATAACTAGATAATGGCATGTCTGCAATAGAAGAGAGGTATTCTTTTTGGAATCTTACTTTTCCTTCCCAGCAAGGTACTTCAATACTAGGATTGCAACCGTCAGCAGCAGAGTCAATATTGTTCCCCACGCATCAAACGCAGTTTCAGTTTGAAGGGGCGGGTGCAACAGGAACACCATCCACAGCACAGCAAGGATCCACCACCACAAACTACTTCTCACAACTTGCTTCCAGCTCATTAATATCAGTCTTTTTTTCAGTAACTTTGGTTTACCTAAGCTCCGCTGATGCTTCCGAATATGCCCCCTATTATCGATGACACGATCGAAAATACGACTAAACCCACGATTATGAATATCGGCAGATACCGCAGACCTCTAAGCGGGGACCCGGTGCTTATGCTTGCAACTATGAACGCGGCGAATCCAGTTATTATTATGATTGCGGTAAGCGCGAAGTCATGGTATTGTGTTATAGTTATCTTAGGTGGACTTGGTTTAAGGAAGGAAATTCCAGCTGTTGGGAGCCCGCCAGGATTCTGTTTCAATATGCCTGCCCATACGCTGTCCGTTACCGTAATCATCTGGGTTGTAAGTGCATAAAGCGTAGGTGCGCCTATCAATGCGGCGAATGCTATGAATATGGTGTACATGAACAACTGTCCGGATATTTCCTTTTGGATTATCTGCTGACTCCTAAGGTCTTTCGCTATCTGGTTTAGTAGGTCGGTCATTCCACCTCCAAACTGTATCGCTTCGTTGATCATTCTTATGGTGTGCTGCAACTCCCCTGATCTGTACCTTTTTCCCAGAAGTACTAGGGTGTTTTGCAGCGTCTCTCCAGCATAAAGGCTCTTGCTTACCGTCTTTATGTCGTCGCTGAAGAACTTGAATTCCGGTCTTGCGGAGAATACAAGCGCCTTGTCGAGGGCTATTCCGCTTCTCACGTTTGCTGCGACTATCTGCAGGAAATCCGGCAGTATTCCTTCTATGAAAGTTTTTCTCTGTTCTATGAGCAATTCAAGGTAGAAGTATATTGCGAATAGGTAAAACACCGCAGCGCCGATTCCAACTATTGCAGAAAATACCACCGATATCCGCATGGCTATTACGAGAAATGCGGTTATGCCTACGAACAAGCCCATTGCACCAAGTATGTAGTAGGTGAAGAACTTCTCCAAGCCAACTTTAACTCCTGCCAAATCAAGCTCGTCCGATATGAGCACAGCAAGGTCTCTTGAGACCAGTTTCTGGAAAGATATGCCTGCCATTTTTACACCGCGAATACAGGTCTAGATGACCTCATCACGTTCAGGAATATTATCTGTAGGAAGAATATGCCTATAAGACCGAAGGTAAGGGTGTTCGCGTCTATGGTGAATATGTTTATGAAAGTGGTAAGGATTGCAGCAACAGCTATGCCCATGCTTGGGAATATGACTCCGAAAAGCATGTAAAACATGGCGAGTGCATTTAGGGTTTGTCCGTATCGTCTCAATTCGATTATTCTTTCTTGCGATATTTCATCTACAGTGCTTTGGAATGCTCCCACGATGTCTGCTCCTGATTTGATGCTTACTGATGCCTGCAGCATTATCCTCTTGAACGTCTTGGATTCGCTCTTCGCGCTGATGTCGTCTATTGCCTGTTCTATCGACATTCCCAGCTGCACGAGTTCTACGACTTTCGCGAACTCCCTGCTCGCGGCACCATAACCAGTGCTGACTGCGGTTATCGCATTGAACAATGGCATTCCGGAACGCATGCCTATTATTATGTCCCTAATCGCGAACATTATGTTCCTTTCTATTTCCTTCCCCATGTTCTTGCTCTTCGCGACCGGGTAGTTTATCAGATTGTTGAATGCTCCGAAGAACACAGCAAATCCCACGAGTACTGGTAGAAGGGGAGTTACTCCTAATGCAGTAGTTGCCAATATCAA
The DNA here is from genome assembly GCA_021789155.1 of Microcaldota archaeon. Taxonomy (GTDB): domain Archaea; phylum Micrarchaeota; class Micrarchaeia; order Micrarchaeales; family CABMGC01; genus JAJYJW01. The sequence continues at coordinate 7,278 of JAJYJW010000006.1, read as the reverse complement.
AAGAAGCGTTATTACAATCGCAAGTATCGCAGATATTGTAAGCATGCGCTTTACGAAATCATATGGGCTGCTCTTTATGTTCTGCTCTCTAAGCGAAACTTCGAGATCCTTGTGCCTTTCAATGGTTTGTAATATGAAAAGCTGCAATGGAGTATATTTCTTCTCGCCAACGAAACCCTTGCTTTGCTTTGCCAATTCTTTTTGTATTGTCGTCTTGTCGCTCGCTGAGTATATGGGCTTGGATTTCATCTTGAAAAACAGGAACTTCTTTGGCTTGGTGAATCCAACTATCTTGTTTTCTTCAGTATCGATTGAATCAGCTTCAGCCATCCACGCAACCCAATATCAATATACATAAAACATAAACAACTAAAAGTGTGTCATAACTACAGCCCGAAGAACTTGTTCCTGTCGCTTTCGAGCAGTTTGTTTCTCAAGTCAGATAAGCTTTTTTGGAATTTGTCTGAAGTTGGAACGCGCTCGAATTTTACCTTTTCGTTCAAGCCAACTAGTTCGAGCCCGATTATGCGAAGTTGCTCTTCATTGAACGCGCCTTCGTCAAGCCCTTCGCCAATCTGTTCAAGCTCGTTTATCTGCTCTTGTGTAGAGAGGCCCGGAAGCACGAGCATGTTGCTCTTTACGGGGGTAATGACCTGCTGCTGAGGCGCAACCCCTTCGCTAACCTTGCTTATCACTCTCTTTATCTGTTCGCTTTGATATTGGCCCTGCTCCTGAACAATATTGCCCGTTTGCATTCCCGGCTTGACGTATTGGGAGCTTGGCATTTCTGGAGCTACTTTGGAAACGTCAACATAACCTAGCTTTGCGCATGCGGCATCATAATCGTAAGGCTTGCTGTCGAATTGCGTAGAAAGCGCTGCGGCGGTGTCTATTGTTATGCTTTTAGGTATCTGGCCTGCAACGTTGCTGCTTTCCACGTCGCTTATCAAGGTTGCAATGGTGGCATAATCCGTTGTACCCTGCATAACATCGGTCATGGGTTAGCAACCCCGTTGGTGAACTTCTCTCGGCTGTACTTGACATCTGCTTTTGCCATTTTCAGGACCTTTTCAGCGTCTCTGTAGTATTCTGACACAACGGTTCCCACTTCATCCACGTTTATCACTTGGTTCTTGTTCATCCATTCTATTATTACCTGCTTATCGTTTATGTCTTGTAGAAGCTCTTTTCTGGTATACCCCCCATAGAGCATAATGGTTTCGGCAAGCCTGGAAAGCTCAGATACCTGCATGAAGGTATCGTTCCTTATGTTCCACCTATACACTACGTTGACGTCTCCGCTTTTCAGCACTTCTCCGAATTCGAGCACCCTTCTCATTCCCAATCTTCTGTGCCTGAACAGGCTCACCAAGCCGCCTATTGCGTCTATAAGTATTTTCGGTATCCCTATAGGCGGGTTCGTCATTCTTATGATCGTGTCTGAAGCATTATCTGCGTGCACAGTGCCATACACCGAGTGACCCGTGTGTATTGCCTCGAACAGCGTTTCGGCGTCTTTTTGGGTTCTGATTTCTCCAACCAGCATGATGTCTGGTCTTTGTCTCAATGCGTTGATCATGAGGTTGTAAAGCGTGATTTCTCCCTTGCCTTCTGGGTTTGGCTGTCTTGTCAGCATCGGCACCCAGTGAAGGAAGCTAGGCAGCGTCAATTCTCTCGTTTCCTCTACGGATATTATTCTTCTGTTAGGAGGCATGAACACGCTCATTGCGTTGAGGAAACTTGTCTTTCCGCTTGCAGTACCTCCGGATATGAGCAAGCTTATTTCGTTTTGAATGCATGCCCAAATCATTCCTGCGACTTCGCTTGAAACTGTCTTGTTCGAAACCAAAGCAACCATCGTCCACGGGTTCTTTGCGAATTTTCTTATTGTTATGGTGTTTCCTTTTTGCGATATTGGATACAACGTAGCGTTGACTCTCGAGCCGTCTGGAAGCTCAGCGTCCATCAAAGGGGAGAGGTTCGTTATCTGCCTGCCTACTCTTCTCCCTATTTCTTCAGTAGATTCGTATATGGTGCTTTCATCGTGAACCGATATGTTCGTTTTGCACCAGCCGTGTTTCCTGTGGAAAACCCAGACTGGTTCCTTGCTCGTATTGACTACCACTTCTTCAAGCCTGTCATCCGCAAGCGGCGCTTCCAAATCGCCGAGCCCAAGCATTATGTTTATTATATAAGCAATGAGCACCCTCTTGACATCAGATTTCGTGCCGGGCAAGTATTTGTCTATTATGAGGTTTGATGCTTCAACGTACCTTGTATTCAATTCGTCAACGTATTCTTTGTCCTCTATTCTTGTAGGGTCTATTGGCACTAGGGAAAGCAATTCGGTCCTCAACGAAAGCAAAAGCACTCGCGTCGCATTTCCCAAGCCTGGAATCGTGACTTCGTATATGGGTATGAATTCCGAGGGTATTTCTATTATCCTCACGTTTATGTCAAGTCCATGAGCATTAAGACCATATGATTCGAGTATTGATACTGTTCGTTCATCTGCCATATACAAACCTCACTTCTTCTTCCCTTCTGCAAGCGCCTGCGCGTCTTTCTTTACGTCTGCGGTTTTCGTGCTGAGCTCTGATATGAGATTGCTCGCTTTTGCAACGCCCTTGCCAAGCTCGTTAAGTTCTAGCTTTTTCTTTTCAATCTGGCTCTTAGGCATGTCGCTTATCGCCTTGAGCTGCGCTTTCATTATGATTATTTGGCTCGCAAGCTCCTGTTTTTCCTTCATTATTTCCCTTAACCTTTCCTTCATTCCCTTGAGCTGCTCATCGAATGATCCAAGCTCGCCGAAGCTCTTCCTTACCTCTTTAATCGTGTTCTCGAGTTTGTTGAATCTCTCTTCAGCTAGGGGATACTCCCTGTCAACAAGAAGCTTTGCAGTTTCAAGGTCGTTAATCAGCAATGCCCTCTCCTTGGTTATGTAAATCTTTATGTTGTCTGCATTAAGCTTTGCAAGTCTTTCCAGCCTTTTTGCCTCGTCAATTTGCACGTGCTGCTGGTCCAACGCATCGTTCAGCACTTTTACTTCCTCGTTTATGCTCGCTTTCAGCTGCGATATCTGTTTTCTCTTTTCACTAACTTCCCTTTCAAAACTTCCTTCTACTTCATTGGCTATTGAGCTTATCGCGTTAATCTTTCTTTTTATGTCGTCTATGAGCTTGTTTGCGTCTTCTGTTCCAAGGTTGAAGCTGTATATCTTCTGGGACATTTCCTGCAAAGAGCCTATTTCCTTGTCAAGGCTTTTCGCCATGTTGTCAATGTGCTCTTTCTTGTTTCTCAAGCTGCTGAAGTGCCTGTCTATGTCACGTTCTATGATCGTAAGCTCGTCAAGGTCTTTCTTCAACGTTCCTGAATCTTTCTTGAATACTTTGTCTATGCTCTTGAAAGTTTCATTGAGGTCGTTGAGCCTTTTGTCAACTTCTTCAAGAAGTTTGCCCTGATCTACGAGCTCGCTTTCTGTTTGCTGCTTTCTTATGTCGAGTGCGCTTGCTATTGTCGCCGCTTCGGGGCTTGTCTGCGCCATTGGCGATACGTACATTTTCCCGAGCTTGTACACGATCTTTGCTATGCTAGCCTTTTCCAATACGCTTGCCCAACCTTCAATCACCTGCACGCTCACTTTCAGTTGAGTGGCGAGTACGGATTCGTCGGTTTCTCCATGCGTTTTCAAATACTCAACGAGGCTGTCGATGCCTGTGGTGGTCATCAAAGAACTTTCGTTGGGCGTGTCAGTATCAGCCATCCTATCAAGAATGTTGCATACTTAAATAATTTAAAGGCTTCCGATTTGCACATTCACGGAAATTGCAAGTTAAGAATGCATATGTATAGCAAGATAAAATCCTAAAACACGAAATTTATAGATTATCCGGACGACTTTTTGCGAAATCCCGCAACAATTAAGCCTAAATACACTGTCAAATAGACTCGTATCCAGTGATTACATGGCAAATAACGGGAATGTTGTGGTAAAGGAAGCATACAAAGAGACGGAAAACAAAGCGGAGACCATATTCACTGGCAAAACATACAAGCTCGTAAACAACCTTCCAACTCTGGAATATATATTCGGCAGTCAGACTAGCAATCTGAGAATCTTGTATAAGAAAGAGGGCAAATCCGATGACATGTACGACATGCTGTTCGCGATAGAGCAGAGCGGATCGACATACGGGGATAATACTGGTGTGAAATGGCTGCCTGGCATTGTTCTGGCTTTGCGCATGGAAGAGTCGCGTTTTGACATGTGCGGCAGCGCGCAGCGCTTCAGAAAAATTACTATCGCGAATCAGAAGGAGGTAGAGAAATTCGACAAGAAAGGATTCGGCTACGCTGCGGACAAAGATTCAATTTTTGTTAACAGAGACGAGGATGTTTCTGACAGGTGGGCAAAGCCAAACGAAAAACCAATAGTGGTTCTTGCAAACGCTTTGAAAGAGCTTAAGGATAACCTGCTCACAGAATGGCTTTACCGCATGCATACTCGAAAGGAACAGGACAAGATCATAAGCGATCTTGAGATAGTGCACAATGTCGAATCGTTCGTTAATCGCGCAATAGAAATGGAAGAGGAAGAGGAGAGAAAAGCCATGCGGGAAGAGCTCAAGAGCAAAAGGCCTAATGAGGACATCGATGCTCCATTCAGCTGCTGAAAGTATTTTGCGGTGAATACCATGACTGTCGCCATGCAGCATTCAAACGCTATCTGGAAATCCCCAACTGCAACTAAACTGTTTTTCGGGAATAGCACGAACCTTCTAGGCTATTCTGCTGAAATACAAGACAAGAATCTTCTTACCATATTCGAGTTCGGAAGCCAGATGCGCGTTCTATATGAGAAAGCAGTAAATCCAAGCACCGAGAAGATTTACCATAGGTTCGCGATAGATGCGAAAAGGATGCAGCGCGTAGGTGAATTCGAGGAAGTGGCATGGGAACCTAAGATTAGGATAACGTTGGAAGAGCAATTTATCTATCCACTACCTGTAAATGCGCGCTGCAATTTCAGCGAGATAAAAGTCGTAATCGAAGTAGGTGAACAAGCGCTCGAAAATTCATACTTGAACAGGCCAATGCGCGACCTGTCGCATTTCAGCATGGGAAGAAGCAACTGCGAGAATTTCCCGAGAAACGATCATGCTCCAGACAATGAGCATATTTCCATGCTCGTCAACGCGATGGATGTGCTCAAGACTCGGATACTTGATGAATTATTCGGAAAGGGCGCAGGTTCTGAAGATCTGGCAAGGGTAGTTAGAGAAGCATCAGTTATTCACAGCATGGAGAAGCTCGTGCGTAGCATAAGCATCGCAGCATCAAAAAACTTGCAAGACAAGAAGAGGAATTGATGTTAAGTGGTAATATGGAAAGTAAAACAAAATCAAAAACAAGCATAAATAAGGAAGAACTCAGGGCAATGGGCAAGACATCCAACTATCATGTTTTGCATTTATGCGAAACGTCTTCATTACGCATAACCAATGAGATGCGCAATGCCATAAGAACTTTTGATAATGGTGACAGCGTACGCATTAAATGCGTAAGGTCAAGCAACGAGCATGATTCATACGTTACTTTTGCCATAGAACGCGAACCATATGCACATGATTCTGATTGGCAACCTGGTCTTATAGTGACTATAACAAATGGTTGGTCACCACTATCTTCGCATTTCAGCAAAATAGCAATATCTACCCAAAGAAAAGCCGGCAATTTCGAGGGTATTCCATCGTTCGGAGCAAAGAGAGGCGAAGTTTACATAGAAAGGCAAACAACTTCAAACGTGTATGGAGGTTTTGTAGAAGAATCCACGAAGAAAACCTACGGGATTGAACTCCTTTCTGTTCTGCACGATGCTTTGAGCAAGCTACAGGGAAAAATAATACACGAACTTGAGTCTAGGATGACAATAAGCGAGCACGAACGAAAGGAAAATGAGATCATAACGTTGCAATACTTGGTTGAAATGATAAAAGATATACAGCGCACTGGCACCATAGCGAAAAATGCAAGCGTGGCCCAAAGCGAAACTGTTTTGAGGAAGTAACGCATCGCGCAAGCAAAGCAGCTTCGTTATACGTTGCTTTGCCATATTCCTCATCATAACAAGGTATAAATAGAGGAAAGTGCATCTTTTACTAGTTTACGTGCTTTAACATGGACTTTGCAGAAAAAAGAAGGAAGATGCTAGATACTGCCAAACGCGAAGTCAGCGCAGCCTATTCCGGAGAGGAGCACTCTTTGATACAAGCGGTGAGTTCTCTCAACGAGATAGAAAAGGTGAGAAACAGCGTATTCGAAAGGCTTGAAGAATGGTATAGCATGTACTTCCCAGAACTAAAGCTTGCAAATCCGGCAACATATGCGACATTCGTTGTCGAATTCGGCGCAGATAAGCTTGGTGTCAATCCGGAAAGACTCAACGAGATAATGGGAGAGAAAGCAGAAGAGATACTCAACATCGTAAAGAACAGCATAGGAAGGAATCCAAGCTCTGAAGAATACGAAGTGGTAAAGAATCTCGCGCAAAGCGAGCTCGAAGTAATAAAACTGGAGAAAAACCTTGATGCATATGTAGAAAAAGTGGCAAAGAAACTCATGCCAAATATTACATATCTGATAGACCACAGGATAGCCGCAGAACTTCTGGCTAAAGCAGGTTCATTGGAAAAGATGTCGATGATGCCCGCAAGCACGATCCAGCTTCTCGGAGCGGAGAGAGCATTGTTCAAGCATTTGAAATACGGGAGCAAGTCTCCAAAGTACGGCGTTCTTTTCAAATTACAGAGAATAGCAACCGCAATCAAGGAAGACAGAGGAAGAATAGCCAGGGTATATGCTACAAAGATAGCCATAGCAGCTAAAGCAGATTACATAACAAAGCGCTTCATAGCAGATAAGCTGAAAGAACAGATAGACGAGGCGTTGAAAAGGCCCCACATACATAAGGAGCAACCTAATGTACAGCAGAACAGAAGGAACGACAACCAGTTCAGGCGATTCGACAGATTTAGCGATAAGAACAGGGATAATAGAGGGCAATTCAACCGCGATAACCGTTTTTCAAGGCCAAGCAGGGATTTCCGCCCTAGGGAAGAGTCTCGCCCTCAAAGAGAAGGCGACAGGCAATCATTCAGGCCAAATCGATTCAACAGCGAGAAAAGAGATAATTTCAGAAGCTCAAACAGGAACTTCGAGAACAGAAACGAGTCTCGTCCTCAAAGAGAAGGTGATAGGCAATCATTCGGACCAAACAGA
>JAJYJW010000005.1 GCA_021789155.1 Microcaldota archaeon | reverse complement strand
CCCTCACTTCGTCGGAGGAATTCGCCGCGAACTCCATGAAGCAGATGATAGACAACAACCTCAGCGAATACTCTTCTTTCAAGGACATGGTTGGATTCAACGTTGAAGGATACAAAAGCTGCGGCGTATTCCCTTGCATAGCAAACGGGAAGGCGATAGCAGTTGTAACCTCTCTCTCGAGACAACCGGATTTCTTCGACAACGCGATAACCCAATTCGTAGGCGAAGCCTCAGGCGTATTTGCATATATGGTAAGCGCGAAGCAGGAGAACGACAGGAGCATAAGCCTTGCAAAGTATTTCGATGCTGCATTCGGAAACAGCATACCCCAGGCAATAATCGACGAAAACGGGACATTGGTAAAAGTCAACAAAAAATTCGCGAACATGTTCGATTCCGGGAGCAGGGAACTTACAGGAAAGAACATCAAAACGCTTTTCGACATAGACGCTAACATGCTCAGCATCATGACAAAGGGATTCGTTGCCGAAGCGCAGATACTTCCCGAAAGGAACAGGATTTTCTCGATGTCTTCAAGCAGGATAACTGAAAAGCTTATGCACATAGCGGCGAACGAAACCACAAGCGAAAAACTGTCAATGAACATTTCAGATGCAGTATCGCACCTTCAGCACGAGGCGATGCTGATAATAGGGGAAGACGACATAATACGATGGGCCGGGGGGAATTTGGAAAGCTTGCTGAAAAACGGCAGCGAAGCTCTAGTGGGAGGCAAGATGCATTCCATGATAGAGCAGAAAGAGCAGTTCGACGCTCTGCTTAATGGCAGTGCACAAAGCGCAGGCATAACTCTGCTTCTTCCGAACAGCATGAAGTCGAAGGTCATGGCCACGTGCTTCAAAATCAAGGGAACCGGCTACGGCTGCATACTCTCAAGCAGCGCAATTGAGGAATACGTGAGATCATTCACGAAAAGCACACAGGACATAATAAACAACACGAAGGATTCGGTATTCATAATAGACCAGCTCGGTTATATTAAGACGATAAACAAAGGCACTGAAAGGACGTTCGGGTATACTGCGAGAGACATCCAGGGGTCGTATTTACCCTCATTGTACAACGGAAGCGAATATCCGGACAAGATAAACAATGCAATGAGAATAGCGGCAAAAGAGGGCAGGATATTGGGAGTATATGCCGAAATGAGGGCTAAAGACGGAACTTCAATCCCATCGGAGCAGAGCGTAATATGTCTGAAAAACGTGGACGACGAAGTGGAGAGTTATCTTGTTTTGGTGAACGAGCTGCTCACGAAAAGGAACATGGAGGAACTCGGAGAAGCATTATACGATGCGGAGAAGAGGGAGGAGAAATCCAGGACCGAAAGCGACCTCAAAACGCAGTTCATATACAACATTTCTCATGACCTCAAAACGCCAATAACGAACATAAAGGGCTTCTCTAAGATACTTTACGGCGAGGAGTTCGGCAAGTTGAATGACGATCAAAAGAGCTACATTAAGATAATAAGCGATGAAGCGGACAGGCTCATGCTCCTGATTCAGCAGATACTCGACGTTGCGAAGCTCTCGTCTGGAAAGATAAAGCTCGACCTGCAGCAGATAAGCTTCTCGAAGATAGAAGACAACCCGAGCCTGCGTGCATTGGAGGAAGTGGCGCTGAACAAAGGCCTGTATTTGAAATGGGACATAGCCCATGATGTTCCGGAAGTTCTCATGGATCCCAACAGGGTAATACAGATCTTCGTCAACCTTATAGGGAACGCGATGAAGTTCACGGAAAAGGGAGGAATAGACGTGCGAGTGTTCAGGAGCGGAAAGGCGAACATCCGAGTGGAAGTTCACGATACGGGAATAGGAATAAGCAAGGAGGACCAGAGGAAATTATTCAAGAAGTTCTACCAGGTGCCGAAGAAAGCGCTGACCCCGCAACAGGGTTCTGGAACAGGGCTTGGACTCTCGATAGCAAAAGAGATCATATCGCTGCACGGAGGGCGAATAGGAGTTTATTCAGAGCCGGGGAACGGAAGCACGTTCTGGTTTGCGTTGCCAATAAACGGAAAGAAGATCAAGAAGCAGAAACAGGGACAGCAACCAGAGGAACAGCACAGTACGTGATTTTATGGAAAAACCGAAAAACATGCCCGATTCGATCAAAAAAGTTGGATTCGATTTCGAATGGGACGACAAGAAGCTGTGGGACCTTAAAATAGAATCGGAATACATAAGCATAGACGAACTGACCTGGCATTTCGAGTTGCCGTTCTGGAACAAGGAAGGGGGCAGGTACAATCTAACGCCGAACGAAGTGATAGCCAATCCTGTTCAATACGGTAACGAATACAACAAGATAATGGAGTGCGATCTCAAATACCCATTAAACATAATGTTCAACAACGACAGATGGGTACTGCTCGATGGACTGCATAGGCTTGCGAAAGCGTATTTGGCAGGAGAGACTAAGATCAAAGTTAGGAAGGTGCCAAAAAGCGCCATACCCATAATAACCAAATAAAAAAAGAGCGCATTGGAAAACAATGCGCAATGCCTTTTTCAGGCGAAAATCTTCCGCAATACGGAATTCCTTACTTGTTTCACGTTGTGGTAGTCATCACGGAACTTGGCATTTGTCCTGTTCACGCTTATGCGCGGACAGTTCGCTCCTGACGAAGTCGCAACGAAAACTACCTTCGATGTGTATTTCAAAGTCCTCATTTAGCTCACCAATTCAAGCCAGTAAGTACTATACGGGGTTTATTTAAAATATATGTTGCCTATTCGTTCGGTTTTGGTTAACGCTCCCGACACGCACCGCCTGAAGAACGCTCATCCCGAATAAGGAATAAGCGCTCCGCATGCGTTTCCTATGCTCTTCTGGTAAGCGTAGGACTTGTTAAGGGTGGTGTAGTTCAAGCCGTAATACGCGCCTTCGAAGGTTTGGCTGTTGATGTAGTTGCTTGGATATTCCATTTCCAGATTCAGGGCAGCTCCAGAGAAATGCGAATTGGGCGATACGGTCTTGTAGAGCACGCTGTACAAAGATCCCGCAGTCAGCGTGGAAACGTTCCATGTTATGTCTGTCGGGGTTACGCTAGACATGTTCTGGAATGTGAATGCGTCTTTCGGGGCTTTTCCCTTCACGCTGGTATAGGTCGTGTTGTACTGTTGAGGCGTGCATGATTTTATCTGGTTATACAGAGCTTTCTGCGCTATCATCAGCGCACCTATTGCAGTGTTGTTGGCCGCTTTCATAACGCTTGCGTATATCTGCGCCTGATTGTTTGAACTGGAGGTGTTTGTCGAATTAGAACCTGACGAAGAGGATGTGCTTGTAGATGAGCCGGAAGCGTTGCTTTGCAAGTTGGTCGAATTCGTTTGAGTTGAAGTAGAATTCGTTTGCGTTCCGGAAGACTGCTGCTGTGACTGCTGGAATGAAGTTAGGGGCATTACCGAAGAGCTCTGCCTTATCCCGAGAGACTGCGAAAGATACGTAAGGACTAGCGAAGCCTTGTAATCCGTAGTATTTGCAAGTCTAATGTTTACGCTAGCATACGAAGGGCTCGTAAGGCTCACGTTCACCGAACCTCCTTGACCCAATGTAACATACTCCACTCCGCTTTGCAGTATTGGGTATTTAGATATGTAAACTACTGCGGACGAGCTCGATACACTGCGGACGAACAGCGCATACTGTGCGGGATCATTTGGCAATGCGATTATCATGCTGCTATTAGCGGCAAGTGCGACTTTCGTCGTAGACGATACAGTATAAACGCTGTTGAAAAGGAATGTAGCCGCGAGAACGTACAATATTATCAATGCCAGCGCTACGAACAGGTAGAATCTTGGCTTGACGTTTGGCAGCTTCAATTTTCCATGGAAGTTCATGTTTTTCTTGGTATTTGGCTTCATCTCCGCACCGAATTTTCAGATATGATTGGAATAGCACAAAATAAAAATATGAGCACAAAACGCAAATGAACGAATATTGAACAATATATAAAGCGTGGCAAAGGCAAGCTCTAAGAATACAGTGATGACGCTTGGAGAACAAAACTAATGAAGGCAAAGCGCCTAAGCAGTTCTGCTACTTCTGCAAGCGGGGCGTTGACGAAAAAGAGGGTTTGGCACTACCCCCCAACGTCAACGTCAGTTATGCAAAGGACACAGATGAATTTTCGCCTACGCGCATAGCACGCTCCCTGCACGAATTCACGACAACCAGCGCTAGCATGTCCTGCGGAGAATGCGCCAAGGAGAAGAACATAGCCGAATTTCTTAGGGACGCCAGCGAAAAATTCAACGCCTATCTCAAATTCATGAACCAAGTATCACAGCCAATATCAGAAAGACTAGGAACTAGCGAAAAACTCAAATACAATGACATTGACGACTGTGCGCGGGACGTTTCCTCCATAATATCGTCAGCTGGGCACGCATTTGATTACAATAAGGGCTTTGAAACAATCCTTGAATTTCTCGGACCCGAGCAGGGAAAGCGAGTATTCGCAGATTTCCTCGCAACGGAGTTTGGTAGAATAAACGACGTGGGTTCCCAAAGCAGCACTAACGAAAACCCAATAATCAAGACTTGGCCATTACTAAACCATCTCTCTAATACCTGCTTTGCAAAGGAATGCGAAAAGATAAACGAGGATTATCCAGCGAACGAGAACATGCCGGATAGTGATATAGATGATTATTACCTTGGAAGATACCTCAAGCTCATGATATCCATACCTTCAGACATCGAAGACAGGAAGAAGATACTTTCAGCATACGTACATCAGCACATAGACATTGAGCATTCGATAACGATAAGCGCTAATGAAGGGATATACATCCATTCATTACTGGGGAACCTGGAAAGCATGCGCAGTTTAATACAACTAAGCACCAACGCAAAGGTACTTCCGAATGCTGTGGAATGCCTGAAGTACGTATTCAACGATCTGATAGACGACGAACATTCGAAGCGAATACTGAAAATGAGATTTCTGGAATTTGGGGTTGACGCCATTCTAGAGGAAAGCGAAGAGAAGGTTATTGATCAATTTCCAGATATATTCTCTAGAACAGAAAACGTTGAAGAAATTGAAATGCAGTATAATGATTTCGGCACTCTTCCGGAAAGCATGTGTGAACTGGGCAAGCTGAAGAAGCTTAACCTTAGTACGAACATGCTAGTCAGGCTTCCGGAGAATTTAGGTCATCTATCGCAATTGGAAGAACTCAACATAGAAGACAATTTGCTCGAATACCTGCCTGAAAGCATGTGCAATTTACCGAAATTGCGCGTGTTCGATGCAAGTGGGAATAAAATAGGGGCTCTTCCGGAGAAATTCGGGGAGATGAAAGAAGCATCGGTCATAATCCTGCATGAAAACGAACTGACAGAATTGCCCGATAGCCTCGCACGCATGCAAAAACTTGAACAACTCGGGCTGAGCAACAATAAATTCAGGGCATTTCCTGAAGTGCTGTGCAACATCGCCTCATTGAAATCCCTGTACTTGAACAACCAGCCGGGCAGTTACAGCGATGCGACCTTGAACTTAAATTCCATAAAGTATTTGCCAAAAGGCATAGAAAACATGTCGTCTCTGGAGGTATTGAAGCTTGAGTGCGGCAGCATTGAATTGAATACCGACGTATTAAAATTGAAGAACCTTAAGGTACTCGATATATCTTTCAATATAACGACAAAATTGACCTGATTTTGAAATGCAGATGCGCGTTTAGACAGCTCATGCGATGCGTAGCGCCGCGGTTTGCATAAATCATGGCGTAACCTCTGCGCGGACTGCGTAGCATTTATAAATGCACGCTGCGAATAAGGAAGTGAATTTGTCTATATTCTAAATTGTCCGAAATTGGTTTGCATGGAAAAAAACATCGACTCCATAAAAAAAGTCCAAAAAGCAGAGAGAGAAGCCAAGAACCTTATAGACGACATGATCTCAAAAAAACAAAAGATGCTAGTCGATGCAAACACCGAGGCACAGAAGATAGTGAACTCTGCAGAAAGCAATTCGGTTACGATAAAGAAGAAAATGCTAGATGATGCTGAAAAGGAAGCCGAAAAGATAGCGAAGGAAAATGCCAAGAACACAGAACAGGCTAAGAAGAAACTACTAAAACTGAAACTTAGCAAAAAGCAAATTGAGAACATAGCGGACAAAGTTGCGAAGGAACTGGCGAATTGAGTAAGGTGTGCATACATGTTCAGCTCAGAGAAGATGACGAAGGTAAGAGTAATCGGAGTCAACTCCAAGCGCGATAAAATCGTAGAGTACTTGCATAAAGCGGGCAACCTCCACATCACAAAGGGCACAACGGACATACAGGATGCGGCAGCAGACGGCTATGAAAGCAAGATAAGCGGGTTATTGGTTAAGGTTTCTGGAGCGATAAAGCTTCTCGATCCCATGCCCATAGAGGAGGAAAGGCATATCCACAGGGACAAGCTGATAGGGGAAATAGAGGAATTCGCGAAACTTGACGAAATGTTCTCTCTTGCCGACAGGAAAAGGGAAATAAACGAAGAACTTCTGGCATTGGAAAACGCCGAGAGAACCGCGAACTACTTTGCGGGGATGGACATAAACTTTTCGGCTCTTGAGAGCGGCGTACTGGAATTCAAAGAATACATAATGGCCAACTCAGATGTGCAAAAATTCGACTCTATGCTGGCGAAATCAAAGATTAAGTACGAGCTTATAACGAAAGAAATGAACAAAAAGAGCAGCTTGGCGTTGGTTGCGTACGAACAGGGGAGCAGCATAGCGGACATAGCGTCGAAATTCAACACCACGGAAATAGACATTCGCGCGAAATACATCGAAGGAACTCCAGCAGACGTTGAAAAGCACGTAGTTGCAAAGAGAAAGGAATTGAACAAAGAACTTGCTGACATAAACGAAAGCCTTCACGAGCTAAGCAAGTTGTATTATTCAAAGTTAATCGGCTACAAAGAAATGCTAGAGATAGAATTGCAAAGGGCAGGAGTGAGCGCGCAATTCAAGCAAACCGAACAAAGCTTCGTGATAGAAGGATGGGTTGCAACAGACACTTTCGAGAAGTTCAAAACAGGCTTGGACGCATCAGCAGGCGGGTTGGTGCACGTGGAAAAGGTAAAAAGCGAGGAACTAGCCCCGACCTTGATCAGAAAATCTAAGCTTCTCGAGCCTTTCTACTTCCTTGTCGAATTCTTTTCACTGCCGAGAAGCGATGAAATAGACCCAACTATGATATTCATACTTAGTTTTCCGATATTCTACGGATTGATGGTAAGCGATGCAGGCTACGGAGTATTGTCTTTCGTTATAGCAACGCTCCTTGCCAAGAGATCGAAGAAAGACGGATTACTATACAACGTAGCGAAGATATGGCAGGTAAACGCAATAGCAGTGGTCGTGTTCGGAATCCTGTCAAACCAGTACTTCGGCTTCGAATTCAACCAGAATTTCACCAGCGCAAAACCGCTTGACTGGACAACTGGAGTCAACTCGATAGTAGTTCTTACAGTTGCATTCGGCTTGCTGCAAGTATGCCTAGGGTTACTCCTCGGCTTCGTGAACAACTACAACAAAGGGCACAAGAAAGTCGCATACGGCAAACTCACTTCGATAATCTTGATACTTGCGGGAACTGTAGCTGTTGCGGGCGGGTTATTCGGTGCGGTTAGCGCCAATACGACAAACGTGGCTGCGATAATAGCCATAGTTGCACTCGTGCTGACCATAGCGCTCAGCGGAAGGGAAGCGGTCGAACTTACGAACCTTATAACGCATCCTCTGAGCTACACGAGAATCCTTGGGTTCGGGTTCGCCAGCATAATAATAGCGAAGCTCATAGACATGGCATTCACGCCAACCCTGAACAACGGGATTATCCCGTTCGTGCTTTTCACGCTGCTGTTCATTCTGCTGCACACGCTGAACATGATGCTTTCGATATTCGAAGGAATAGTGCAGGGGGTTAGGCTTAACTTCATAGAATTCTTCTCGAAATTCTACAGCGGGAATGGAAAGAAGTTTTCCCCATTCTCTTACAAGAGAGTTCATACTAAAGAATAATTAGGTGTTATGAAATGGTAGCAATAGACATACCAACCGCGATCGCAACGATAGGCGCAGGATTCGCAATAGCAGGGGGTGCAATAGGCACCGGAATAGCACAGTCCGCAATAGGAAGCGCGGGACTAGGCGTAGTGGCGGAGAAACCGGAACAGATGGGTATAGTACTTCTGCTTATGGTTCTGCCTGAAACCCTTTTGATATTCGGTTTCGTAGTGGCAATATTGATAATGCTCGCTGCCGGAATAGTTTAACGGTGTTTTGAGTGTCGCTTGAGGCAATAGAGAAGGAAATACTCAAAAAAGCGTCAGAAGAAGCGAACGTTATCCATTCTCAAGCATTGGAAGAGCGGAAAATAGCCATAGAACAGGCGAAGGAGCGCGCGAAGAGCATAGAAAATGCGGCCAAGGAATCTGCCGAAGCAACTGCGAAAGGCATGATAGAGGAAGCGAAAAGCGAAGCTTACATGAACAGGTTCCATGTGCTTCTCGAAGCCAACAAGGAGCTCATAGACGGCAACATGAACGGAATACGCAGCGAGGTTAAGAAGCTGCTCGCAGGCAAGTATGGCGCGCAACTCTCGAAAAAACTCAAAAAGAGAGTCGACACCGCTTTCGAGAACGAGACCAATGTTGAAGTGGAAACGAATAAGCAGATGGCCCAGATGTTCAATGAAAAGAAATACAAAGTTAGCATTACATCGTTCAACGGCGTGATGGCGAGAAGCACTGACGGAAAGGTCACGGTGAACGGAAGCATAGACGACATTCTGGAAAGCAGCGTTGCCCAGATAAGAAAGGAGATAGGGCTAGTAATAAAGCCAATGTTCGATGCATACAAGGATGAGGAAAAGGGCGAACGCGGGAAATTCCGCCTCGCTAAGAATATTCGCAAAAAGCATGCGGTCAGATCCGCGAAGAAGGGCAAGAGTTCGGATAAAGGCAAAAGGAGAAGGTAATATGTTATGAGGAGCTACGGGCTTTCGAGCGCATTGAAGTATTCCTATTCCAATGCCAGAGTGAAGGCCATGCGCTCCAGGCTGCTGACAAACGAGCAGATGCGCCAGATATTCGATGCCAAAGACGAAAGCACCATACTATCGGTGCTTATGCAGACGGATTACAGGCAGGATCTCGAGGAATACGGCGGAATGAGCATCAAAAGCCAACTAGTCGATTTCGCGCTGAGCAACAACATCGCAAGGAACATGGAGCTTCTGAACAGGGTGGCGCCGAAAGAGGACAAGGAGATGATGCGCAGCATAACCGGCAGCTTCGAGATAAGCAACATCAAATTGGCAATGCACGCTAAAGCCAGGAACATACCATTCGAAAGCATATCCAGGTACATAGTGGGAACCGGCCAATACGGCAAGGAAAACATAAAGCAGCTCATGCAGGAAAACACGGTTGAGATGATGATAAGCAGGTTCATGATAAACTCGCCTTATGCCTCAATGCTCCAGGAGACGCTTGACGAGTACAGAAGAAGCTCGAACATAGCAACCGCGGTATACGCAATGGAGAGAGCATACTACAACATGCTTGCTTCCTTATCGGTGGAAGTTGCAAAACACGACGCGAACGTGGCGCAGGTCATAAAACACAGCATAGACATGCACAACATAATCCTCGCATTCAGGGCAAAGGAAAGAAGCATCAAAGCAGAGGAAATGAGCGGAGTTTTCGCAAATGGCGGAAGCATAGCGCAAGCCAAACTGCTAGACGCTTACAATTCTGCTGCGAATCTTGAAAACCTCATCAACAGCACGAACCTTTTCGAGATGGGAAAGGCATACGACATTTACAAGAACACGGGGCAGATGCTGGCATTCGAGATGAGCATGCGAAGGCAGTTGTTCAATGCTGCGACAACCAGCGTTGCGCACGAGGTATTCTCTTTCGGATCCATCGCGTACTACGCGTACGTGAAGGAGATGGAAGCGTTGTCGATACGATCGGCGTTAAAGAACGTCGAATACGGCATAGACAGGGAAATACTGGAATTGCTTTTCAGTGGTTGATATGAACACCGCTACGAACAACGAAAGGAAGAAGATTGCGATAGTCGGAAGCAACATAATGAACCTTGGGTTCGGCATAAGCGGCGTGAAGAAACTCACCAGCGCGTACAAGAACCAGGAAAAAGAGGTACTTGAAAAGCAGTTATTCGACCTTTTCCAAGACCCTGAAATAAGCGTAATAGTGATAAGCGAGTCCCTTTCCAGGAACGTGAAAGACAGGAAATTACTGAATCTCATAGACACAAGCCTACTGCCGGTCGTGGTGGAGATACCCGACTACAACGAGCCAGAGACAAACGAGGATTCGCTAAGAAGGTTGATAAAGAGGGCGATAGGCATAGACCTACGCGTTGAAAGGATATGACATTTATTCGGTGATATGTTGGGATATATTGAAAGAATTTCTGGGCCTTTGGTGGTAGCCAAGGATCTGTCGGAAAGCAAGATGTTCGATGTTGTAAAAGTCGGAAGCAAGGAACTCATAGGCGAAGTGATACAGATAAGGAACGATCAGGTCATGGTGCAGGTTTACGAAGACACCAACGGACTCAAGCCTGGAGAACCAGTGGAAACAACCGGACAGCCTTTATCCGTAGAGCTTGCCCCTGGCTTGCTTGGCAACATCTTCGACGGACTGGAACGACCCCTGGGAGAGATAAGGAAGAAGACTGGCAGTTTCATAAGCGCCGGAGTGAACGTGCAACCAATAGACAAGAAGAAGAAATGGAAGTTCGTTGCAACTGCGAAGAAGGGCACGCGCGTAAGCGAAGGCACCATAATAGGTTACGTTGACGAAACTCCGCTCATCAAGCACTACATAATGATACCGAAAGGGATTTCGGGAAAATTGGAATCGATAAAGCAGGGCTCTTTCACGGTAGAGGAAGGAATAGCGAAAGTCATGCAGAACGGAAAACTGCATGAGATATGCATGCTGCAGCGAAGACCGGTGAGAGTAGCCGGAGGATACGAAAAAAGATTCGGTGCTGACGAATTGCTCATAACCGGAGTAAGATCCATAGACAGTTTCTTCCCCATAGCCAAGGGTGGCTCTTCAGGAATACCTGGTCCATTCGGGTCTGGAAAAACCGTAACCTTGCACTCAATTGCGAAATACGCTAACAGCAACGTGGTGATATATGTCGGATGCGGCGAACGCGGCAATGAAATGTCCGAAGTACTCGACGAATTCCCGCATTTGGAAGATCCAAATTCGGGGAGACCGCTTATGGAAAGAACGGTATTGATTGCGAACACGAGCAACATGCCTGTAGCTGCAAGGGAAGCGAGTATATACACGGGAATAACGCTTGCCGAATACTTCAGGGACATGGGATACAGCGTAGCGGTCATGGCAGATTCAACGTCAAGATGGGCAGAGGCAATGCGTGAAATGAGCGCCAGGCTTGAGGAAATGCCAGGCGAAGAGGGTTATCCGGCTTACCTGCAAAAGAGGCTTGCGGATTTCTACGAAAGAAACGGGAGATTCATCGCTTTGAGCGGAAAGGAAGGAAGCATAACCACGATCGGCGCGGTGTCGCCTCCAGGAGGGGACATCTCAGAGCCTGTGTCGCAGGGAACGCTAAGAATAGTAAAGGTGTATTGGGCATTGGACGCGGCACTCGCAAGCTCAAGGCACTTCCCTTCCATAAACTGGCTGAATTCCTATTCGTTGTACAAGGACGCCCTTGCGCCATGGTATGCGAAGAACACCGACAGCGGCTTCCAGACGAGAGTCGAAGAGGCACTCAAACTACTGCAAAGGGAAGCCGAACTCAAGGACATTGTGCAGTTGGTAGGGCCTGATGCGCTGCCGGATTCAGAAAGGGTGATATTGGAAGTTGGAAAAATGCTAAGGGAAGACTTCCTTATGCAGAACGCATACGACCCTGCGGACGCATATTCGACATTGAAGAAGCAGGCGATGATGCTTTCGATAATCATGCGCTATTCAAGCATGGCGCAGGATGCAATAGCACGCGGTGCGGACATAGAAAAATTGAAGAGCATGCAGGTCAGGACCGGCATCAGCAGAATGCGATACGTGCCGAACGAGAAGTTCGAAGAGGAGAACAGCAGGATAATGAAAATGCTCGAGAAGGAATTCAGCGAGCTTGCTGCGAACGAGGAGGAATAGGTGGTTGAATGATCGATATAGAGTACAAAACAGTTCAAAGCGTTTATGGGCCTTTGGTGGTTGTAGACAAGATTGGCAACGCAGCATACAACGAAATAGTCAAAGTCAAATTGAGCAATGGAGAGCAAAGGCTTGGGCAGGTTCTTGAAACATCTACCAAATTCGCGATAGTGCAATTATTCGGAACTACAAGCAACATAAACGCTAGCAATACCAGCGTTAGCTTCACCGGAGAGACCTTCCAGATAGGGGTAAGCGAAGACATGCTCGGAAGGATATTCGACGGTCAGGGAAGGCCTAGAGACATCAATGCGCAGGTAATCGCAGAGGAGAAACGCGACATAAATGGAGAGCCGATGAATCCCGCGGCAAGGGCGCTTCCGAACGACTTCATAGAAACCGGGATTTCAACCATAGACGGATTGATGACATTGGTAAGAGGACAGAAGCTCCCGATATTCTCAGGATCTGGATTGCCGCACAACGAGCTCGCTGCGCAGATAGCGATGCAGTCCGCGGTGAGGAACACTAACGACAGCTTCGCAGTGGTATTCGCGGGAATAGGCTTGACCAACTACGATGCTTCATTCTTCATGAACTATTTCAGGAGGAAGGGCGCGATGCGAAGATCCGTAGCATTCATAAACCTCGCTGAGGACCCGAGCGTAGAACGTATATTGACGCCTAGGATAGCGCTCACCACCGCAGAATATCTTGCATACGAAAAGCACATGCACGTTCTCGTGATAATGAGCGACATGACGAATTACGCTGAAGCGATGCGCGAAATGTCAAGCGCAAGAGAGGAGGTTCCTGGAAGAAGAGGATATCCGGGATACATGTATACGGACCTTGCGAGCCTGTACGAAAGAGCCGGAATAGTGAGCAACAACAAGGGCAGCATAACCCAATTGGATATTTTGACTATGCCCGGAGACGACGTCACCCATCCTATACCCGACCTTACCGGATACATAACCGAGGGGCAGATCAACCTCGGAAGGGCATTGTACAACAAGCACATTTATCCGCCCATAAACCCCATCGGGTCATTGTCAAGGCTAAGGAGCCTCGGCATAGGAAAGGGAAAGACGAGAGAGGACCACGGAAACCTCGCGGACCAGCTATACGGAGCATACGCAAAGGCGCTCGAAGCTAGCAGCTTAAGCTCTATAGTGGGAAAGGAGGCGCTCAGCGACACCGATAGGATGTACCTGAAATTCGGAGAGGATTTCGAAGGCAGGTTCATCAGCCAGGGAAGAGACGAAAGAAGGGACATAGAAAAGACGCTTGAGATAGGATGGGATCTTGTTTCTGCGTTGCCCGAACGCGAGTTGAGCAGAATCAAGCCGGAATACATAGAGAAGTACTACAAGGGAAACAAGCAGGACAAGCACATGGTGCCTGAGAAGGAATAAGCATGCCGATAAACCCAACCAGAATAAACCTGATAAACACGAAGAAGAGCATAGCGCTAGCGAAGAAAGGGCATGGCCTCCTCAAGAAGAAAAGGGAAGTTCTAGTAGCAGAGTTCATGAAACTGCTCAAGCTATCCGGAGCTGACAGATCTTACATGGACAAGCTCCTCACCAAATCGTATAGCACCGTTGCGATTGCATCCGCTTACGAAGGCGAATTCGCGTTGAGCACAGCGGTTCAGAACGCGGAAGACACCGACAACATAAGCATAAACGTGAAGAACGTCATGGGCGTTCGCGTTCCGGAGATAAGCTACAGCAACGTCCAGGCTAACATGCTCCACGTGCTTACGAGCTCAAGCACGGCTGTAGGCGACATAATGAACTCGTTTACCGATACCAAGAAAACCATAATAGAAGTTGCGAAAAGGGAGCAGGGATTGCGAAGAGTCGTAATAGCAATAGACAAGACCAAAAGAAGGGTTAACGCACTCGAAAACGTTGTGGTGCCAAGGCTCGAGGGCCAGGCAAGATATATAAAGATGCGAATAGAAGAGATGGATAGAGATACTTTCTCGGCTTTGAAGCACGTAAAGGCAAGACTCGAGAAAAAGAAGTGAACGAATGTTCCTATCAGAAAGAAGCAAATATGCCGAAAATCCCCTTGAAGAAGACAATTACATCGCGGATAATCTAGACAAAAAAGGAAGGCACGTCATAAGATTAAACCGAGGAGATCCGGCAGTCTACTTTCCCACACCAGATTACATAAAGGACGCTTACGTGAACGCGATAAAGGACGGGAAAACACACTACACCGAACCTATCGGCGCACTCGAATTGAGGGAAGCGATAGCGAACAGGTACAAGCGCATGTTCAACCTGAAAGTCGATGCCGAGAGCATAACGATAACCCAGGGGGTTTCAGAAGCTCTCTACATCCTCAATGCAGCGTTAGTCAACAAGAACGACCATGCGATAGTATTCGCGCCTTACTACACGCAGTACATGCCTTACATTAAGCTTGCAGGAGGGAAACCCTACATCCTGGATTACAAGGAGAACGACGGATGGAGCATAGATACCGACGAACTCGAAAAGCACATCAGAGCATTGAAGAAGAAACGTTCCATACGCTACATGCTTCTTACGAATCCGAACAACCCGACTGGCACGGTCCTGGACAAAAAAGTACTCAAGGAAGTAGTAGGAATAGCAAACGAGCATGACCTTCTGCTTGTGTCTGACGAGATATACGATGAAATAGTCTACAACGGAGCCAAGTTCACGAGCATAGCGCAACTTGCAAAGGGAATGCCATACGTGATACTCAACGGCGCAAGTAAAGCGTATGACGCTACCGGTTTCAGGATAGGCTACATGCTAACCCCCGAAAACGACGAGAAATCTGAAGCGTTGAAAAGAAAGTTCGCGCAATTCGCAGCCGTAAGGGTTAGCGCAAACACACCGGCTGAATACGCGATCGCAGAAGGGATAAACAACGTGAAAGAGCACAACAAGGCATTGAAGAACATGGTAAAGCAGATAGAAAGCAGAGTAAACCTAAGCACCAAGCTTCTCAACGAAAACGAGTTTCTTGAGACTGTAAGACCGAACGGAGCTTACTACATACTTCCTAGGGTAAACCTCAAGGCGCTTGACATAAGCACAGATAAGGAATTCACCGACAAGTTCCTCGAAGAGGAATACGTGCAACTCTCGAGGGGATCGGGGTTCGGAGCGAAGAGCCATGTTAGGATAGTCGCGCTGCCGCCAAAGGAAATCCTCGAAGCGGCGATAACGAGACTCAACGATTTCTGCAAGAAACACGCGAAATAATCAATCAAGCACTTTAATGAAAACAAGTAGCATTTAAATACAATTACATACATAACTTATCTGTATTCCTGGAGGCATCGTCTAGTGGTAGGATAAGACCCTTACACGGTCTGGGCCTGGGTTCGATTCCCTGTGCCTCCATATTCTTGCGAGAGGCTTTTTCAACACGGTCTGATTTTGTCATTGGCTCAACCAATCGTAACATAAGCGCTGTTTTTAGTCGACATATGCTGGAAAACATCCAACTGCAAGTACATTTCAGCGAATTTTGCGCAATTATGGCCAAATAAGCGCTTATGCCAAGCCATAAAAGTGTTGCGAGACTAACATTATACTGCCAACATGCAAGTGTATTCTTTTGAATATGACTGCATAGGTGTGATATAATGAAAGGAAAAGTAAAGATGTTTGACGCAGGACGCGGATTCGGATTCATAACCGGAGAAGATGGTAAGGATACTTATTTCCACAAATCGGCAGTTGAAGGTGGAGCTACCCTAGCAGTAGGAGACTCTGTAGAATACGAAGTGGAACAAGGCGAACGCGGAACACGCGCAAAGAATGTGAAGAAGGCCTAACTCGCTTCTCAAAGCGAAGTGCGTGGACTAATTTCCACGCACATAATATTTCATTGACTGATTTATTCGTTCTCTTTTTCTATTCTTTCGAGTATTGGCAATTTTGACGCCACTCTTTTCTCGTATTCCTCTTTTTGAACGTTGAACTCGTTGATAAGCCTACGAGTCAGCGCAGGATTAGTATTGTTCATCAGTGCGTACATTGCCGCGTCTAGAGCTTTGCCATATTTATCAATGTCCTTACCTATCTGCTCGAGTTTTACTTCATCTTCGTCCATATCATATGCCATGCACATCACTCAGTATTCTCCTTCTCCAATTTAAGGTATTGGCTGGCGATCCTTTGCTTCTCCTGAGCAATTTCCCTTTCCATTTCACCATCCAAAAGAGTTGCAGTCATTTTTCCAGCAGAGGTCTTCGCCACTGTTCCCATATCCTTGGACCACTTAATCGCTAGCTTTCCAACTAACTTTGCTGCTGCCTTATCCATTGCAAGTTGCAATTTCACCGCACGCTTAATCTGCTTCTTAATCGCTTTTTCGTACGCCTTTGCCAACGCATACTTTGCTGCTTTTTTTGCTATGTTGAAAACTCTATGCTCTTTTCTGGCTTCTTTTCCGATCTTTTTGATTATAACCTTCGGCTCCGGATCAATAGTTGTTGGCACATTTTTTTGCGGATTTGCTATTTTAGTAGCGTTTGACATACAATGCCCTCCATATTATTGAATAAAATCTCATTTATAAATGCAATGCACTTTGAATTAAACCTGCACGTTATACTATGCGTTTTCTGCATCCTATCAGGGTTTAAATACTAATGCGAGACAACTAAATCCCTATTACGTGATGGTATGGCAAGCGCAACCAAGACTCTACAGAACAGAGTAGATGAAAAGAAGGACGCGATAATAGTGCTTAATTTCCGCGGACAATACGTACACAGAATCTCAAAAAGGATTAGAGAGCTTGGCGTTTATTCCGAGATAGTGCCACATGACATAACTCCGGAAGAGCTTGAAAAAATAGGAGAAAAACTGAATGTAAAGGGCATAGTGCTGTCTGGAGGGCCAGACAGCGTATACGAGAAAGATGCGCCCACAATGGATCCGCAGATACTCGATATGGGGATACCTGTTCTGGGCTTATGCTACGGCCATCAGCTCATTGCGAAAATGCTCGGCGGGAAAGTAGAGCCTTCAGACAACAGGGAATTCGGCCAAACCGAGATAAACGTGAAAACGCCTGAAGGTGTTTTGTCGAATTTGCCAGATTCATTCAGGGCGATAATGAGTCACGGGGACAAAGTTACCCACCTTTCGGATAGTTTCAGGATCCTCGCAAGCACAAAGGACACCTTGATAGCAGCGTTCAGGAAAATAGACAGCGAAGTGTACGGGCTGCAGTGGCATCCGGAAGTTGTTGACACGCAATTCGGGAAGGAAACGATTCACAATTTCATATACGATATTTGCAAATGCTCCAGCAACTGGAGCGTTGAACACCAAATAGAAGGATATGTAAACGAGATAAAGGCAAAGGTTGGAAACGACAAATGCCTGATAGCGCTTAGCGGCGGAGTCGATTCTAGCGTAGCAACAGCGCTCATAGCGAAAGCCGTTGGAAATAACCTGAAGGTAGTATACGTAGACACAGGACTCATGCGCAAAAACGAGACTGAAGAGATAAAGGAAACGTTCGAGAAACTCCACGTTGACATGCACATCGTATATGCGGGCGAGAGATTTTTCAATGCGCTCGAGGGAGTCACTGATCCGGAAAACAAAAGAAAAATAGTCGGAGCTCTTTTCGCTAGAATATTCGAGGAAGAAGCACGTGAGATAAACGCTGAATGGCTTTGTCAGGGGACGATTTATCCAGATATCGTTGAATCCGGAGACAAAAAGAAATCTGCAGTGATAAAGACCCACCATAATGTAGGTGGATTGCCCCCAGACATCAAGTTTAAGGGAGTTGTAGAGCCTCTAAGGGATCTTTACAAATACGAAGTGAGGCAGATGGCGAGGGCGCTTGGCCTTCCTGCTGCAATAAGCGAAAGGCAGCCGTTTCCCGGACCGGGATTAAGCATACGCGTAATAGGTGAAGTAACCGCAGACAGGGTCGCGGTCCTCCAGGATGCGGATTATTTTGTGCGCAAGACAATCGACAATGCGAATGCAAATGAAAGGTTAGGCCAGTATTTCGCCGTGTTAGGTGAGATAAAAGGCAGCGCGGCAACGCTATCTCAAAGGAATGAGGAGATACAAAAGCTTGCGACTTCGATAACCAGAGAGGAGATAAAGAATGCTGGAATTGTCATCAACCCAAACTTCTATTCTGCGATAATCACAGGGATAAAATCCACAGGAGTTAAGGGAGATGGAAGGGCATATGGAGACACGATAATGATAACCGAAGAGATCCGGATAAGCGGCGACAAGTACAGGTTGCCGTGGGAAGTGCTCGAGAACATATCAAGAAGGCTTACTGGAGAAATAAGGGAAGTCAATAGGGTAGTCATAGATATTACAGATTCGCCATACTACGCAAACGCTATGAATGGGAAGTATATGGTTGCAATACGGGCAATAGAATCAGAGGATTTCATGACTGGGCAGTTCTCAAAATTGCCATGGAACGTGCTGGAGAAAGCGGCTGCGCGAGTCACCGGAATGAATTCTGGAAGCAGGATAGACAGAATAGTTTACGACATAACTGGCAAACCTCCAGCAACCGTAGAATGGGAGTGAGTTGGTGCAAAGTCAAGAGATTGCTCTCTTGACTAACGCCACTATCTTTTTTTCTTCAGCAGAGCTCAACTCCTTGATTGCAAATGATGTAGACCACATGCTTCCATCGTCAAGATGCGCCTTGTCGCTGAAGCCGAGAGTCGCGTACCTTGCCTTGAATTTCTGCGCGCACTGGAAGAAGCACACTATGTTGCCATTATCTTTTGCATAAGCGGGCATGCCATACCAAAGCCTTGGCTTGAGCATAGGCGCGTTTGCGGTGATTATAGAATGAAGTCGCTTCCCGATAATCTTGTCGTTTCCGTTCATGGTGTTGATTTTCTCAAGCACTGCCTTTTCCATGTCCTTTTTGTCCATGTTCTTCTCTTTGATATATTCTTTCATGGCTTCTACTTCCTCGGCGCTGAATCCCTTCGCATTCTTCGAATTGTTTTTCTTTTCCATGATACCACAATTTCAACATTATCTCTTTATCAGGAATTCTCCCAGTTTATCCACTTGCTGGTTCCAGCCCATCGACATACCCTGCAATGCGAACTTCGCTTCTGGAGACGAATCTGATTCAATCACTTTTATGAAAACCACAAGCTTCGTCTTCCCGTTCTTTTCCTCTAAGGTCATGGTTGTCTGCGACTTTATGCTCATCTTCTTGCTCTCTCTTTCCTGAACTGCGCCGGAAGTGAACACCAGTTTCTTGCCCTCTATAACCTCATCGAATTCTCCGATCATTGGCCATTCCTGTCCTTCAAAATTACCGAGTTCCTTTCCCGCACGCATCGTTATGCTTATCTTTCCGCCTTTTCTCGCGTCTATCTCGCATACGGGAATAGTAACGCCTCTCGGACCCCACCACTCCTTCACCAGTTCTTGGTCTACCAATGCCCTCCAAACCTTTTCCACAGGCACATCAAAACTTCTCGTTATTGTAAGTTCTTTCACATTTTGTTCTTCCATATTCTCACTTCTTGATACGTTTATCAGTGTTAGCAAGCAACTTGTCAAGCTTATCAAGCCTATTGTTCCATTGCATTGTTGTAACTTCAATCCAATTCTCCATTTCAATAAGCGATTCTTGGTTTATGCTATACATGCGTTTTTGGGAATGCTTCTCCACATTCACTAGTTTTGCATTAAGCAAAACCTTCAGATGCTGAGATATCGCCTGCGCGCTAACGTCGAATTTACGGCATATTTGAGTAGCAGTGAGAATTCCATTGGCGGCAAGCAACTCCATTATTTTTCTTCGCCTTGGCTCTGCCAAAGCATAGAAAGCATCCATGATATTCTTTTAAACTCTTTACTTTATAAAGTTATTGCTTAAATATATTCTTCTTTGCACAGATTTGCGGTTTATGAAAGCTTTTTAGTTTATTGATAGGTATTAGACACATGAATGCGTCAAGGATAATCATCCTCGCCCTAATTTTGGCAGTCGTAGCGTATGTATTGCTGCTCAATTCTAGCAACTCCGCACAGCAAGGCACTGCATCGAACTTAACTACGCGCCCGGTTATCCAAAATTCAGGGCAGAACCCCAATTACAGCAGCTCTGCAAGCAACGTTAACGCTGGCAGTTCAAGCACATCGACCGCGATTACAGACAAATATCTAATGGCCTTTCTTGCATGCAGCGGACCATCTTGCAACGATCCGAGAAATCATATGACGTATCTGGCGCAATCGAACAACCTCGTCAATTGGACACTGGTTTCTGGATTCAAGCCGTTCTCTGGAAGCGTGCCTGATTTGGTGCGAAGAGGGGACATGCTTTACATTTACAATCCCGGAACACTCACGACATTAAACCTGAGTACCGGAGAAGAATCTCAAACCAAACATGTGGAGCTGATGTATCCAAATAGAACGCAAGCGATATTCGTTGATCCGTGCCCGATCCTGATTAACAATACGATAGTCCTGTTCTTCTTGCCGGGGATGTATAACCAAGACCCAGCACAGTGCCCCGGTGGCGAATCGAGCTGCGTTAAGCAGATAATGAGTGCGACAGAGATAAATGGTAGCGACGGGTTGGATTTCGTTATTGACCCTGGAGTGAGGGTGAATATTGGCATTGACACTTTAGGGGGGACAGCATCTGATCCCGCAGTATTCAAGGCTAACGATACTTACGTATTGTATGCAAGCGTAGGACAAGGAGTTGTAGCTTATACATCTAACTCGTTGCAAGGCGCATACTCGCAGATAAACGGCTTACCTGGAAACATGCTCGTAGAGCAGGGCATAGGGGGTGTTCCATCTGGCTATTATGACAATGCTACTGGAAAATACTATACTTATACAGGAACTGGAACGATAGACGTTGCCATAACAGACAACATAACCACACCCATATCCAAATCGTCGTTCTTGACTGCGATTTCCGGTTGCAATACTTCAGGACTAGGATGCGCATACGACACTGACGGAGTTATAGGAAGCCCTGGAGTAATCCCCAATATCGCGAATTCAACTAGATGAAAGCATGAAACTAACCGAAGAATTCAGCCATGAAAAATACAGGAAAACAAGGCACAAGCCAAACAGGCAGCATATCATCATACCGATATTGCTTACAGTGGCAACGCTGATGCTTCTCATCTATGTTCTTGAAATACTGGACAAGGACTTCCGTTACAGCTCCGGCTCTGCCATAGTATTCGCGTCGTTTGCCGCTTCCGCTTTTACCCTTTTCATGACGCCATACGCACGTTCATCAAACGTCAACAGGTTCATACGCAGCTACACCATAGCCGCTATACTTGGGGAAATGGGCTATCTGCTTACTGGCACTATTGGGTTCTACGCTGCATCTGCGCTTACGCTTTTCATGGTTGCGCTTTTGATGTTCGAAACAGACAGCATGCATCCAGCGGCAATGGGAATAGCTTTTGCATTCGTGATATACCAATTGGATTACGTAGGCGTTCTGATAGTTGTAGTAGGAGTGACGGTATTCACCATGATCAAAGTAGTATTGGAGTATTTCAACATTAATCCGTGAATTGCTTGGATCAGCAGGACATAACGCAACTGAGGCTATCCAACCAACACATCACGGCGAATGCATTCGACAAACCAGAGGATGTTGTGGCTAGCATAGGCGCAATGCAGGCGCAGGATTATCAGGCGGCACTTTGGGCGATAGGCTTGCGGTGCAATGAAGGCATGACGAAAAAAGATATTGAGAACAGGATAGAGGCGCGGCAGATAGTAAGAACGTGGCTTATGCGCGGAACACTGCACTTCGCCCACGCAAGCGACATAAGATGGTTGCTCAAATTATTCGGGCCTAGACTGCTTTCTACTGCGAAACTCCGCGATTCGCACCTTGGGTTGACCGACAAGACAGTGGAAAAGACCATGCTGCTGTTCGAGAACGCGCTGAAAGGGAACAAACAGCTTCAGCGAAAAGAGATGTACGAGATACTTAGCAAGGGAGGAGTTCCAAGCAAGAACAACCTGGGTTATCACATGCTTTACAGGGCAGCATGGAACGGGCTCATATGTTTCGGCGCGCATGACGGCAAGCAGCCCACTTTCGCATTGCTCGACGAATGGGTGCGCGGCGGCAGCGTATTCTCTGGAGATGATGCACTGCGCGAACTCGCGATACGCTACTTCACTAGCCATGGGCCAGCTATGCTTGAGGATTACGTATGGTGGTCTGGCCTGAAAGTCAGCGACGCAAGGAAAGGGATTGAAAGCGCGAAGCAGAAGCTAAAGAAGGAAGAGATTGACGGAAGAACCTATTACATGCAAAAAAGCATCGCAAAGTCGAAGCGCGATGCGTCGCTCCATCTCCTTCCCGCATTCGACGAGTATTTGATAGGCTATAGGGACAGAAGCGCAGCCTTGGACGAAAGATACGTGAAGAACGCATTCGACAAGGGTAAAATCATTTACAGCAACGGGATATTCCTGCCAATAATAGTATACGAAGGCAAGGTCATAGGCACGTGGAAGAAACAACGGATGAAAGACAAAATAAGGATTGCCACTACTTCATTTTCGAAATTAACCCGCGACCAGGAAAAGGGCATTCTTGAAGAAGCTGAGCGTTATGGCAGATTCCTCGATTCAAAAGTAGAATGCAAGTTATCAGGATGAATGCTATTCGCTAGAGTAGGTAACCTGATAATCTATGGTCAAAGGACGCGATTCCAACAAGGAATTATCTCGCTTTGCGCGCAAGATGATCATTTCTGTAGTTTTCAATACCTTACAAACTCCATCAGGCTTCGGCTCTGCCTTCTTTCGAAGACGAATTGTTTGAGATCCGTCTGCACTATGCGCGTTTGCCTATCATCATAAGCATCGCGTTTTTCTATGACTGCAGGAGCAACGTTTTCCAGGAAGGAATTGAGGCTTATTATTTTCTGCATGTAACCAGAATCTCTTTCACGTTCGGCTTAATAACCCTGACTATGGCAAAAGTTTACGGCATTATTCAGCGCAAGCACAGCATAATTAATAATTTGACATTTGCATGATATGCATACTTCTGATCATGCGATTGCCTTGATCTCATCCGGGGTAAGCCCGTAGGTTCTTTGAAACATAGCGTTCAATTCCTCCCTCGTGCCTTTCTTGTCCGCATCTGCTATCATTGCCCTAAACAAGTGGAAGTATTCGGAGTATATGTTCTTTTTGTGCGTATGCACGCAGTATATGAGCTTCGTAGTTATGTTGGATACTACCACCCTGCCTTTCTTGCTTGACGCGAGCTGCCTTATGACTTCGGGAAAAGAGTATGAGGAACTGTAGGATACGTTGCCGCGAGCCGAGAGCGCCACACCGCTCGTCATCAATATGCTGGAATACCTCAAGTAGCTGTAATGGTTGTTGCGCTGCGCGTTGTGAAGGAAAAAGCTCGCTCTTGCAAGATTATCATAAGCATCAAGTCTCTCCTTCTTCCCGTTATACCTTGTGGGAACGTTCTGCTCTATCCAATTCATAAGCATAGAAGTGTCAAGATCGGAAGAAATTGAGGCTGACCTTGCTGTATCGAAGTTCGAATAAAGGAATATCTTATCCAAAACTCCGAATATCTCCGCTTTCCTGTTCCTTATTCCGAGACTCGAAAGCAATTCCGGAGAGGCATCGAACATCACATCCAAGTCGTTCATTGCGCAGCGCACGTCGCCGTTGCTCCTCATCGCTATGTTCTCTATTATCTCTTTCTCCACTTTCTTCCCTTCCTTCTCCGCTATGCTGGTAAGGAAAGCGGTGAGCTCTCCATTGTCCACGCGCTTGAATTCAAATTTCTCGACTTTATCCCTTAGAAACGCAATTTTCTTGTTCCAATAGTCGTTTGCTATGAACACCACCGGATATTTTGTTTTTTCCAGAACGTCGAGTATCACCTTTTCCGCATTGCCGTCGAATTTTGTGGAGAGCTCGTCTATCTCATCTAGCAGTATGAGAAGTTTTCCCCCGAAAAGCCTGCTTGAATTCACTGCTGGAAGAAGCGTTTTCCTGAGCGATTCCGCGTCTCTGTAATCGCTAGCGTCTAAAGAAAGAAGCTCGAATCCATTCGAAGCGGCGAGCGCATGCGCTGAGCACGTCTTCCCCACTCCCGGAGGCCCGAAAAGCATTATTGGTTTCTGCTTGCCTGACTGCGCAGCAGAGCCGAATGCAAGCAATCTGTCTACAACGTCGTGATTTCCGACTATTTGGTTGAGCGTTGTAGGCGCGTACTTGTCAATCAGCATTGGAATACACTACCAAAATATATTGTCTGAATTGTTATTTAAAACATCGGCAATCTTAGAGTTCCAAAAAGATACTGCCATTTTCTTCTACTACGGGATACATTTCCTCATTAGGCAGGTTGTCGTAGAAATCTATGAGAATGCCGGTTGTTACGTCCCAGACTGATCCGTGCAAAGGGCAGGTTACGCTCTTTCCGCTGAGCTCGCCATCATACAAGCGTCCGCCTTGGTGCTTGCATATGCCATTCATGGCATATACCTTCCCAGCTATTCTGGCGATGAGCAGCTTATGCCCATTGCTCTCGAAACCACGCATGTTCCCTTCCTGGAGCTCCGAAGATCCGCAAACAAGAATTTTTGCCATTTAATCAACAAAACATTTGAAACAATATATTTAGCTTTTGCTAGAGATAATACCCTGTTAAGGCGACTGCGGTAGTTATTGATGCAACAAATTGCTATACCCGAGATTAGGGCAAATTCGCTTACAAGGGATGACGAAAAATTTCACTATCTTGAGCGAAGGCTCAAGTGCAGCCTGCGCGTCGAAGACGATAATCAGGTAATAATAGAGGGTGAGCCTCTTGACGAGTTCAATGCCAAGAACGTCATACAAGCGTATGGCAGAGGTTTCGAAGTTAAAGACGCTCTGCTTCTCCTTAAGGAAGAGGAAACGTTCACTAGCATAAACCTCAAGGAAATGACGAGCAGCGAAGCGCAGAGGACGCGACTTAAAAGCAGGGTAATAGGCAGCGATGGGAAAACGAAGGGCTACATAGAAAGGGTAAGCGGGGTAGTGATGTGCATATACGGCAACACGATAAGCATGATTGGCAATATGGAAGAGACTAAGATAGCGATGACTGCGGTCAACATTCTGCTTGAAGGCGGCACGCACAAGAAAGCCTACGCTGCGATGGAAAAGGAGAGGAAGGATAGCACACAGATTGGGTGGTTGAATGAGTAACGAACAGAAGAATGCGGAAAATGTTTTCAAGGAATTCAAAGAGCATTCAGTAACAGAGTTCTTCAGGAAAAACAGGCAGATGCTTGGATATTCCGGGAAGGTGAGATCGCTTACGACTGCGATACACGAATACGTGACGAATTCCCTCGATGCATGCGAGGAAGCAGGCATAATGCCCGAGATATATCTGAAGATACAGCAAAACGGAGAAGAAAGATACATAATTACCGTACGCGACAATGCGATAGGCATACCGAAAAAGATAATCGGCAAGGCATTGGCATCAGTATTGTCTGGGACCAAGTTCCATAGGTATGTGCAACAGCGAGGCCAACAGGGAATTGGCGCTGCGGGCTGCACGCTTTTCGCGCAGATAACCACGGGAAAGGGCATTCACGCTAAATCGTATACCGACAGCGAAGCATTCGAATGCGATATCTCACTTGACATAAAGAACAACAAACCAATAATCGAAAACGTTGCTAAGCTGGAGAATCCAACAAACATGCACGGACTGGAGGTAACGGCGGAGTTTGCCGGAGTAAAGTACGAGAAAAGCGTGCATGGGGTTTACGAATACGTAAAGAGAACCGCAATGGTCAATCCGCATGCTAGCCTGACCCTTCTTGATCCAGAAGGAAAGGAGTACGTGTTCCCCAGGAGCGTGGAGGAATTGCCCAAAAAGGCGAAGCAGGCCAAACCGCACCCGTTGGGGTTGGAAGCTGCGGACCTTCTCGATTTCGCGCACGCAAGCACATCCAACAAGGTATCGACGTTTTTCTCGGAGAGCTTCTCAAGATTCGGCCCGGCTAAAATAGACGAGATGAAAACGCTCATACCTGAACTAGACTTTGACAAGGAACCTAGAAACATAACCTGGAACGAATCAGAAGCGATAGTGAATGCGATAAAGAAGATGAAGTGGGTGAGCCCAGAAACGGATTCGATATCAGAAATAGGCGATGCGGGTATAGAAGCCGCGATAAGGAACATACTGAATCCGGAATTCGTATCGGTAGTGCAGAGAAAACCCAAGGTGTTCAAAGGGGGAATACCTTTCCTGGTTGAAATTGGCATAGCGTATGGTGGCGCAGCGGGAAGATCCGGAGAGGAATCCGCGAGCATGAGCATACTTAGATTCGCAAACAAAGTCCCATTGCTGTTCGATGGGGGAAGCTGCGCGATCACGGAAGCAGTACGCGACATAGCATGGAAAAGATACGGAATAAACGACATAGACAACGTACCTGTTAGCATACTCGTCAGCATATGCTCAGTATACGTGCCATACGCAGGGGTTGGCAAACAGTCCGTAGCCCCCGAAAGCGAGATCGAAGACGAGATAAAGCTTGCAGTCATGGACGGATTGAGGAATTTGCAGCGTTACCTGCACGGAATGAAGAACAAGGGAATCGCGGAAACAAGATACAAAACCATAATGAGGTACATAGGCCAGCTTTCGGAGGACCTTGGGGAGCTTACGGGAAAAGACGCCGTTACCATAGAAAATTCGCTAAGGAATCTCATAGAGACGAAATACAAGAGCCTCTTTGCCAATTCCGAGGAGGAAAAGGAGGAGGCTGCGAGCGATGAAAGCCAGGAACCCGAGGAACAGGAAAACTGATACTCTTACTTTATCTTTACCTTGGTCACTTCCTCCTTTCGCTCGAGCACTTTGAGTTCGTTTTGCGCGCTCTTCAGGACCAGCGCAGATATTCTTTGGGAGAATAGCTGCATGAACTCGGAATAGTTTGCGTTAGTGCTTACCTTTAACTGCCTGAGAACCATTCCCTCGACGGCGTTCCCTGCCTCGCGCATTTCGCCGGTTTCGCCCATCGCTATCTTTTTATCGCCGAACTCTACGATGGAATCGCCCAACATTGACGCTACAGTAAGCGGATCGTGCATTATGCTTACCTTGTAGTATTTCTCGAAGAATGCATCCATGTTTGCCTGCACTAGAGCCGCGGCGGTGGATCCCAATCCGTCGAATAATTTGTACGTCTCGCTGTCCTTCGTAATGCCTATCTTGTCTGGCATGAACGTGGTGTCGCCAAGCACGAACCTCAGGTTCATGCGAGAGGTGAAAAGATCCATGGCTGCGTTGATCACCGGCTTCGAGTCTATGCCGGTGATATCGCTTATGCTATAGCGAACATTGTGCTCGGCCTTTCCGGGTTTATGGTAATTAAGTGCTCCACCCATCAGGGTAACTCCGACAGAACCTGCTATTTCGGGTTCCCTTCTGGCAAGATCTGCAAGCTCCACGAAAGTGCCTACGGATATTATGCTTATTCCGGGATTCTGCTTGACTGTTTGCCTTATCGTTGAGACGTAATCCTTTTCCTCTGGTATTTTCGTGCGCGCAAGAATGCCAGTGCTGCCGAACACTTTCTCGATGACTGCGCCGCTTCCTTCTTTTATGCTCTCATGACCTCTAACCACAGGTATGTTGCTGGAGCCCAACGCGTCTAGAAGCGCCCTCGCGAATGCGGCTCTCTTCCCATCCTTCTCATCGGAGGTGACAACCAATTTCACCCCTATTTCTGGGGAGGCGAGTGCCAGTATCAGCGCCAACGCATCATCGGGATCTTCGCATATGTCGGTTACAAATATCACTGGCTTTGCCATACAATCGGAATTACTTAGTTTGAACTCCTTAAAATACATCGCATCAGATGATTGCGCAAAACAAAAGGTTAATACGGCTTTTTCACCGTCAGAAACACTTAAATTAACAGCATGCATAGTATAAAACGGTGAAAAAATGGCAGACAACGTGGCCACGCAAAAACTGTCGATAATACTCTCGAAGGGAACGCTCGATATGGTATACCCTGCGTTCATACTCGCAAATACTGCTGCGGTTATGGGCTACGAGGTAAACGTGTTCTTCACTTTCTGGGGCATGTTCGCAGCAAGCAAGAAAAGCGTGAACAAACTGAAGATATCGCCGGTGGCAAATCCCACCATGCCGATGCCGAACATAATAGGCATGCTTCCGGGAATGACGCACCTCATGACTGCCATGATGAGCAGCAAGATTAAGAAGACGAAAATTCCTGATGTTTACACTATGATAAAGAACGCGAAGAAGGCAGGAGTAAAACTCAATGCTTGCTCAACAACGATGGCAGTCATGGACGTGAAAAAAGAGGACCTTCTGCCCGAGATAGACGGAATGGTTGGCGCCGCTACTTTCATAAGCATGAGCGAAGGCGGACAGATAATATTCATATAGATGATAGCATGGACGAGCACAAAGTAATAGATTCCAGGGGGAGCTTCTGCCCCGGACCGCTTACTGACCTTTACGCAGCATACAAAGAATCGAAAGTTGGCGACGTGATAGACCTGCTGGCTACAGATCCCGCCGCAAAAAGCGACATCGAAGCGTGGTGCAAGAAAAGCGGCAACGAATTAGTAGAAGCAAAGGAGGAACAGGGTTACACCAGGATAATAGTAAGGATCAACACCGCGCCAAGATGAAACGCATGCAGAAAAAAATACTCATACTCGGAGCGGGCACTTCTGCTACTATGCTCGCAAACGACCTAGCTTCAAAACTCCACAAGGAAATATTGAATGGCGAAATTTCCGTTGAAGTGCTCGCAGAGAACATTTACCATACGTTTCAACCCGCGAATCTGGATGTTGCGTTCAAAGGTGCGAATCCAGGGGATTTCGTGAAAAGCGAAATTTCACTTTTGAATGCCAGAGTGGAATACGTAGTGGATGCCGCTTCGAAAATATCATTGGAAAGCAATAAGGTAACGACAGTTAGCGGCAAAGAGGTAAATTACGACTATTTGGTCATAGCGACAGGATCCGTGGCCGATCCGTCGCTGCTTGAAGGTTTGGAGGAAAGCTCTCTCAATTTCCACACCGGACCGTTCAACGCACACAAGATATGGACTGCGATAAACGAGTTAAAGAGCGGCACGGTGGTTATATCTATAGCTGGAGTTCCCCACAAATGCCCTCCTTCCCCTATAGAGGCTTCGTTCCTCCTTGACGAATTCCTAAGAAGGAAAAATCTCAGGAATGACGTTAAGATAATACTGACAACGCCATATGCGAGGCCATATTCCGCGGAACCAATATCCGAAGTGGTGGAACCGCGATTGAAGAAAAAAGGCATAGAGATAATGACGTTTTTCAACGTGAGCAGAGTGGACCCGCAGGCAAAGAAAGTTTACTCCATGGAAGGCGATGATGTATCATATGACCTGCTGATAGCGATACCTCCGCACAGAGGGGCAAAAGCAGTCATAGACTCTGGCATTGGCGGCAAGTACGGATGGGTGCCCACAGAAAGGGACACTCTGCAGATTAAGGGATTCGAGAACGCATTCGCAATGGGCGATGCCACCGATATTCCCGTGTCGAAATCAGGAGTAGTTGCACATCTGGAATCTGAAGTGGTGTCTGAGAACATTATCGCATTGCTCAGGAACACCGGAAAGCTGGTTGCGTACAACGGAAGGATAAACTGCCCTATGGAAGTGGGAAACAGGCACGGATTATTCGTATCTGCCACGTATACCTCGCAAACGCAGAAGCAGACGCCTTCGATATTGAAATACGTAATGAAGAAGGCATTCGGAATCGCGTATTGGGTAGTGCTTTCAGGAAAATTGAACATCATAATGAGCTTGTATTTCGGAAAAACGCACTACCCCAAGGTCGAAGGTGAACAGCAAGCCCCTGTTTCATGATCGGAACGGAATCTGGCACGTATGCAAATCATCGCACGATTTTGTATACGTCGCTCCCTTCTGCGACGTTGTACTTGAGTGCTATGCCCACATCGTCTCCTTCCTTTGCTTCGTTTACTTCCACTCTGTTTATCTGCATGCTCGTTATTCTCTGCCTTATCGCTTCCTCTTCTGTTCCTATCTCGATCACGTCGCCAACGCTTATCGGAAGCGCAAGTTTCACTGCAGCCACATTGAGTTTCGAGAAGAACTTGTCTACTTTGCCAACCAGAATTTTGCCCTGCTGCTGAGATTCCTGCGATTGCCGCGATATTACTCCGCTATTCCTGCTTCTGCGAGCCTCCCATCTGTTTACCGATTCGATTATGCTATCGATATCGTCCGTTTTCCTCGCCATGGACTGAATATGCATTGAAGTTTTATTAATCTGACCCGCGTTTGCTGAATTCCAGGCTTGCCTGGCTTGCGAGCATTTCCACAGTTCTCTTGTCCATGCCGACGAGCATTATTATCTCTGATGCTTCTTTGAATCTGAGCCCGTTCATGAGATGTCTTACGGCTTTGTTTATGCTCTCCTGGAAATCCTCTTTGCGAAATCCGAATCCGTTTATGAGCAGCATTGCGGTTTCTACGCTATAAGCGCTTGCTTCTTTTATTCTCTTCCAGACCACTTTTATGATTTCCTGCTTCATGTCGTCTGTAGAAATGCCGAATGCTGCCATCACTCTCGCTAAATTGCTTGGCGAACCTCCATGGGCAAGCAACCACTCCCTCGAATTGCTGTTGAACATTATGCCGCCAATCTTCTTTACTGCTTTCTGCTTGAATTGCCCAGTATCATTTTGCGAAATTCCGAAGAACTCGATGGTCCTGACTAAATCATCAAAAGAGGATGTGGTTTTCCTTAGATCCAAAAACACTGTCATTTGCTCTATCGCATTCTGCTTGAAAACAAGCATATCCTCTCTCTTAAGACCAAGCACCCCGGATCTGCCCGTGCCTTCGACCGTCCTTTCTATGAACTTGATTCCTTCGTTCCCGAAACGGTGCATTATGTTCGGGATTTGAGACAGGTAATCCTGCTTGACCTCTCCCTCTGAAACGCCGAACTGCTCCAACCAGCCAGACACGCAATTTATGTGAAAAAGCAGAGACTCATGGAACTTAGGGTTTTGGCTTGCTAACCTGGGCAAATCGTATGCGAATAGGTCCCTTGCTGTCTCACGAGCCAAATCCTTGAATTCCTCCGTCTTCCCTCCCGGCACGAATGACGACAACAAAATCGCTGCGTTAAACAATCCTTGAAACGTATTCTCTTTCAAGTTTTTTGTTATGGAATTTGCGAATTCGCTTTTCATATTTTCATATGTTAACCCGAACAGATGATTTACGCTATGCGCAAGATCCATCGAATTGACTGAAAAGTCCACCCTCGCGAGAAATTCAATGATTGAAGGCTTTATTTCTTGGGCTATGCTCTTTCCATCTATACCCGCATTGTCCATGTCTTCTCTGATGGCATGTATGCTCCTGTCGCTCTGGAGCGAATAAACGCGCTTCAGTTCCGCAACTATCTCCTGCGTACGGATCGGATTCGACACGTTTTTAACTAGAAATTCGCACACTTCATTCTCAGATGTGAACACATCAGTTTTCTTTGTTGTCTCTACCATAAAACCATCCCTAATTTTCTATTATTGGGGACCTCGCGCCTTGACGTTTGCCTCGGATATTAGCGCTTTGACATCCTCAACTTTCATCCCGGCATTCCATATTATTCTTTCCGCGTCTTTCAGCCTGAGGTGCATCACGTATTCCATTGCTACTTCCTTCACCATCATATCAAAATCCGAATCTGAGAAATTGAATCGTTCGACGAGGAAGCGTGCAACCTCCATTTTCAGATCGCTGCCCTGTGCTATAAGTGATTTGATGACAATACCCACTTCTCCCTTAATATCTGAATTTGTTATATCGAACAATCGCATTATGTGGTTCAGTTTTTCCAGGTCTTCTCCTGAGTGCAGTGCCCTGCCCACGCTTTTTATCGCAGATGGTTTGAATGCGCTTAGTTCTCCGGCGCCTATCTTAAAGAGCTTCGCCATGTTCGCAACTTCATCGATGAAATACGCCCTGTTCTTTGCCTTGAGAAAAGCCCCGATTGAATCAATCGCAATGCCTTTCAGGTGTTTTATATCGCCATACGTCAAGTGGAAAAACTTTTCAGCCAAATCAATATACCAAAAATGTCCGTTTTCCATCAACTTTCCCATCGATGCCAGAAACGATAGCTTTGCGTCTTCGGAGTTTATTCCAAATGCGCGCAACTCGGCAGTAGTGCTCTTAGGGTTGACGTATGCATTTGCGAACGTATCGGTTGCACATTTAAGTGCCATGTCCCTGTACTTTACAAGATCGGAATTTGGAACGTGGAATATCTCTGCCAGCAATGCGGCATTAGCCAACCCGTCATATGTATTCTTGCTGAGGTTTTTCTCCATGCTCTTAGCGACTATATTCTTTAGATCAAAGTAGCCCAACCCATATTCTCTCTTCAAGCGAGAGGCAGTATCCCTGCTGTCTTGCTTCTTGTAATTTATGCTCTCAACTAGGCTCTTGATGACGAACATCTCCAACTTGCCAGACGCACCTTTCTTATGCAAGCCAGAATTCTCCAGAAGGTTCGCTGCACCATTGAAGTCATCTGCGACAATGCTTTTCTCTAGCTGGCTGATTATTTCCTTCTCACGCATAGGATTTCTGACGTTATCCATGAGCAGCTTCTGTATTTCCGCCCTCGAACCGAAATTCTGTTCGGTTTTCACATGAACAGTTTCGTCATCGCCATTGCTGAGCGCATTCATCGCAACACTTAGGACAAGCTTAGATTATCTGCATTTATAATCATATCTGATTCATCGTTTCGTACCTTGAAAAGAGGATTCGGGCATGGCGGGATTTGAACCCGCAACCTACGGCTCCGCAAGCCGTTGCGCTATCCAAGTTACGCCACATGCCCACAAAAATACGTTTTCCCACTGTTTTTTATATGTTCTTGTATATTAACTCTATATCTCTTTGATAGATAGTGTTTATATGCCAATAGCATCAGGAAAGGTTTGCTGCTCATGCGGCAAGCTAAGCGACAGATACGTAGAATTCAAATGCCCTAAGTGCGGCGAAACCGACATGGTAAGATGCCTGCACTGCAGAGAGGTGTATGCAAAATACACGTGCAAGAGTTGCAAGTTCGAGGGACCTTAATGGGAAAGGCAACAATACTTTTCAAGGTTTATACCGAAGCCGGCAACGAGCAGAAGGTCAGCGATGAAATAAAGAAGGTAATGAATCCGAAGGGAATGCAATTGGAAGACCTGGCATTCGGCATAAAGGTAATAAAAGTTCTTTTCATGTACGAAGCCGAAGACGGAAGCTCAAGCATAGAAGAAGCTCTGAAGAAGGTAAACGGCGTAACGCAAGTTGAAGTAGAGGAAGAGAGTCTTCTCTAACCTCTTTTTCTCCATTCTTTTTCTCATAAACGAAGACGGAAAAACGTTTAATAAGCATACCCAATTTAAGAGATAGCATGAACGGTCAGAAGAAGGCAGAAGTAGATGTCAACCAAGTCTTGATAAACTGGTTCAACGACAGTCTGCTAGCGCATGACGATTATCTCTCGATTGTCTTCACCAGGGGGGTTGTAACACATCCCTATGCATACCCTGATGCGAACGAGCTGGTGGTGATGATTGCGGTTGACACGCGACCATCTTACAGGAGCAGCAAAGAAGGCATACTTAATTATGCACGGGCAATTGCAAAAACCAACGATGATGTGTTCAGGCAGTTTGATGCTGAAGGAGCGTTGAACTTTTGCGTCAATGACAAGCTGGTATCGCCGTATGGAAAGTTGCATTTGACAGACAAGGGGAATATCGTACTAAATGCATTGAGGCAGTTTGCTAGAGAAAACGCAGAATTACTCAAGAACTTCAAGACGCTCGCACCAGAAGAAGCGCAGAAATTGGTCGAAAAGGAACTGGACAAGCTGAACGATGCCAACAGAAGGATGGTGGAAAAGCTTGCAGAGGATAAAAATCAAAGGAGGAACATAGAAACTGATCAGTTAAACGCACTAAATGAGTTGCTTAGAAGCGAGAGTGATGCGGAGGTAACCACATCTGAAAAAAGACTGTTTTGCAAGTACGCCAAAGTAAGAGACATAAACGAAAGCAATTCCGCAATAGAAATATTGAAGTTTGCAAAAGAAAAAGGGGCGGTAACTGAAATGCAGATTTTGGAGCAGTTCCCTGAAATCAGCGATGAATTCGCTTATAGGATAATGCGCGCTTTGTTTGAATCAGGTCACATGTAACCCAAAGCCAAATTAACCATCTTGTTCGCTTTTATAGTTTGCCAGCGAAATATTCTTTGGTAAAATGATAAAGGCAATAGAGCTTACCAACTGGAAGACCCACAAGCATACGCTGCTCGAATTCTCCAAGGGCACAAACGTAATGATAGGCATAATGGGTGCTGGGAAGAGCTCTATAATGGACGCTATTTCATACGCTTTATTCGGCACGTTTCCCGCAATGGCACACAAGCGTACCAAGATAAACGACGTGATAACCAGCAGACCGGAGCAGCAAAACAGCGGAAGCGTACGATTGGAATTCGATTTCGACGGAAGTTCTTATGAGGTAGAACGCAACGTATCTCTGAAAGAAGCCGCGAAGGCTACGCTAAAGAGGAACGGGGAATATCTTCAGAGCCAACCGCAGAGGGTCACTGAAGAGATAGAGAAAATACTCAAGATAGACTACGATCTTTTTGCCAGGGCAGTCTATTCTGAGCAGAACAGGCTAGATTATTTCCTCGAATTACGTTCTTCCGAGAGAAAATCGCAGATAGACGAACTTCTGGGGTTGAACAAGTTCGCAACTGCGCAGGAAAACTCCACATCCTTAGCTAACAGGTTGAAGGAAAGCATATCCGACAAGGAAAGCGAGATGAAAGAGCTCGATCTGGAAAAGGTAAAGAAAGATATTGAGACAACTACTGGAGAGCTTGATCTACTGCTCAAAAAACGCGAAGGACTCAATTCCGCATTGGAGAGCGCGGAAAAGCTCTTGGGAGCGTACACCGACGAACTTGCAATTGCTAAGAAGGAGCTAGCTAAAAGAATAGAGAGCGAGAAAAGAATCGCGGAGATGGAAAGCAAGGCACAACTGCACAAGAAAGAAGCAGAGGCGTTATCCAAGGAGGCTCTGCCAGCATATGCAGAACTAAAAGAGGAATTGGAAAAGGTAGCGAAACTCGTTGCCGACTCCGACGTTGCGTTGAAGGATGCGAAGAAAGCAGCAACGCTGTCTCAAACCAACATCGCAAGGCTTGAAGAACTATCCAGGCAATTGGCAAAGCAAAAAGACGAACGTGCTTCGCTAACAGGTAAAATAGAGGGCAAGAGCATTGAAAAGGCGAACGCAGCTCTGGAAAAGTGCAAGCAGACCATTGACGAACTGACAAAGAGCATGGCCACGTACGACGCGAATGCCGCAGAACAGCGCAAGATGCTGAAGGAACTCGAAACGCATCTGGGAAAATGCCCTGTGTGCGAACGTGAACTCAGCGAAGAACTGCGAACCAAAATGATAAGCGAGAAGAAATCGAGCATAGAAGGCTACGAAAAGAAGGGGATAGAGGCAAATGCAAATCTCAAAATCAAAAAGGAAGAGCTTAACAAGGAAAACGAACAGGTTTACCTAATCAAATCCACTACTGAAATGCTGAAGAAATACGAAGGAATAGATGGAAAAATAGAAACCAATGCGAAGGAGCGCGAAAAGGCTGCAGCAGAAAACGTTTCGCATTCCAAGATTTTGGCTGAAAAGGAGGAAAATCTCAAACAACTGATGGAAAAGCAAAGCAAAATCAACGCGAACAAGGACAAGGCGCTTATGCTGCATAGGCACAAGGGAGAATTCGAGCGCATTTCGAAGGAATTGGAAGCAGCACATGCGGAACTCAAGCAGATTGCCACAACGCAAAAGGATGTAGATTCTGCGAATTCGAAGTTTGCTGAGCAGAAAGCCGGAACCGAAAAGCTCAAGGTAGAAGTATCAGCGCACGCGACCTACATCAAAGACAAGGAAGCAATACTCGCAGAGAAGAAAAGCACTCTTGAACGGATAGAGCGCATATCCGCAGACATAAGCTCAAGGAAGAAAGTGGTAGAGGAACTTGCGAAATTCAGGAACGTGCTTCATTCGACTCAAGAAGAACTCAGGAAAAGACTGATAAGCTCGATAAACGATTTCATGCAGAGGATATGGCCTGAAATATACCCTTACAAAGACTATTCCTCGATAATGCTGGAGCCAAGCGCTTCAGATTACGTGCTCATGGTCAAAACATCAGACGCGAAGGGAAGCAAATGGGAAGAGGTTGATGCGATAGCAAGCGGAGGGGAGAGAAGCCTCGCATGCCTTGCCATGCGCATGGCGTTCGCATTGGTGCTGGTTCCGAACCTGAAATGGATGATACTGGATGAGCCAACGCACAACATCGATGAGAATGGGCTCGGCAGTTTCATAAAAGTGGTAAACGAGGTTTTGCCCCAAATAGTGGATCAGATTTTCATAATAACGCATGACGAAGCGCTGAAGCACGGAAGCAGTTCGAAAACATACATGTTCAGTAGAAACAAG
Source organism: Microcaldota archaeon (assembly GCA_021789155.1). Classification (GTDB taxonomy): domain Archaea; phylum Micrarchaeota; class Micrarchaeia; order Micrarchaeales; family CABMGC01; genus JAJYJW01. Next base: position 8,056 of record JAJYJW010000005.1, on the reverse strand, counting down.
GGAGATGCAGGTTCTACTGTAATAACTGCCGATGAATGAGTTTTCTCATTCATCTGTTAATATTCCTAGTTAGGAGGAGATCTGCTCTCTTTACGAATTTCTTTCTTCCCGCATGCTTGGCATACACTGAAGCCTTGCCTGCTATCTTTTTGGTAAGCCTTTCCAATTCCAATTCCAAATTTACAACCGCATCCTCGGTTACCTGTTCCGCGCCCGCCTCGCGTATGAATTGTTCCACGTCATATAAACTGAACATTCTTTTGCTATTCAATCCACCACCTTTTTCATTCCATGAAAGTTACTTGCCGTTTCCTTTGCAGCTATAGATACTTTACCAAGCTTTAAAAATGATTTGCAACCTGACAGAATAGTGGCACTTCCCGAAACTTCAAGATAGCTATTTAAACCTGTATTAAACATGAGCTACATATTCGACGGAAAAGCGTTGCGTGATGTTTTGCGGGAAAAGATGAAGCTACTGATTATGGGCATTGTTTTTTGTGCTGTTGCGGTGATTGCTGCAGAATACCTTCTCGCAAGCGGCAATACAGGCAAACCCACGCTTTATTCTGGATACGTTGGAGTTGCAGGCACAGAAAATACGCTTGCGATGAACCGCGCCATGCATCTTGGGATACGCAATTACAGATTGGATATACTGTTGAATGGCAGCGAAGAGCAACTTGTAGCAAACATGAGCGAGAATGGAGCCAGCTTTCTTGGAATACTGGACTATGACACTCTAGGAGTTATCAATTCCAATGGAGCATGCATTGAGAACTGCAACTGGAGCATTGCGGATTGGAACGCGAGCGTAGAAAATGCGGTGAACGCGTATCCAAGCGTGCACAAATGGGAGATATGGAACGAGCCTTTGGTGACGATGTTCCAGGATGGCTTGCAGAACGGAAGCACGAAAAATTACATGATGCTTCTAAAGGCAGCTTACTCTATAATCAAGCAGCACAACGAATCCGATACGGTAATATGCCTAGGTGGATCGAATATGTATTCCGGCGGTCCCCAGATGGATTTGCAAAGTTATTACTGGGTGCAGGAACTATGGAACATGAATGCAAGCAAGTACTGCGATGCGATATCATTACATATGTATACCGGATTCGCGTATTTGCCAAGCTATATCCCAAGCTATGGAACCAGCATAGCAGACATACTCAATATTTCCCTGAACCTATACGAAAACCTAACGAAAAAGCAGATTTACATAACTGAAACTGGAATACCCATGAACAACGCTACTGGAATACCGTTGCAATATAATCTGAACGATTCATTGAGAAAGCAGGCAGAGTTCCTCAATCAAAGCTTCAGCATTTTCCTGTCGAAGCCTTATGTAAAAGGAGTTTACTGGTTCAATCTCGAAGGGCATGAGCATGCAGGATACGCGCTTGACTTCGGAATGCTGAATGCAAGCATATTCGAGCCGAGGCCATCGTTCTATGCATTCAATTCCTTCAACAAATGAGAAAGTGTATTTACGGATTATTGCTATTTGGAATTGCGGCGAGATTTATGAGATCTCCAAACAGCCTGTTTATCGATACTGCCTGCTTCTTAGTTACGGTGAAGCTCTTCTCGTTCTGGTTCATCTCCTCTGGCTTTATGAAGAACCAGCCCATGTTGTTCATGCGCCACGCTATGAACGTGTGCATCCTCGTATTCCTCTGCCAGTCTACAAGCACCTTGTGCTTGTCAGGCTCAATATTAAGACTAGATTTATCCCACGCCTTGCACTCGAAAGAAAAGCCAACTCCGTCCTTTATCACTATTATGTCAGGGCTTATCGAATTAACCCCTGAACCCGCACTCCTCACAACGGAATAGCCGAGTTCCTGGAACTTCGCCATGAGCTCGCGTTCCCCTCTAGCACCTTTAGAATATCTGTTCAATGCCACACCAACCAGTCGCTGTTGAGTATATGCTTTAAAACAATATAAAAGTGAGCCTGACGTAACGTAGCCAAATGTATAAGAACCTATTATATCAAAGGAATAGTGGAAGAAAGCAGGTTCATGAAAGTGAAGTGTTATGATAATATTTAAATTTTCAAAATCAGCTCGCGTTGCATTCAATGGTGAAGGTAGTGCGCGTGCGCTAGACACTCCTAGCTAGAATCTTCTACTTCTGAAGTGTATGAATTGCACGACGCAATCCACCACAGAACATATGGTAATTTTGCGTGGCTAGTGCACATCATACGACAATGAGGGGTTAACATGGGTAAAACATACCTTGATATAGTAAAATACATGATAAGTGCAGATTTCAAGATCGATGGTTTGGTAGACAAACCAGACATAATTGGTGCTGTTTTCGGGCAAACCGAAGGGTTATTGGGAGATGACCTCGACCTTAGGGAATTGCAGAAAAACGGCAAGATAGGCAGGATAGAGATAGAGTCCAGCCAAAGCCAGAACAGAACCTTTGGAAAGCTTCTACTGCCTGCGTCTCTCGACAGAGTAGAGACCTGCATACTTGCAGCCGCAGTTGAATCGGTTGACAGAGTTGGGCCTTACGATGCCGGCTTCAAAGTAGAAAAAGTAGAAGATACTCGCAGTGCGAAGAGGCAGAAACTGCTCACGAGAGCAAAGGAATTGTTGAGCAGGCTTATTTCCACGGAAATGCCAGACAGCAAGGAACTTGCGGAATTGGTTCAATCAGATGTTAAAGCCGGAGAGATTATGGAATACGGTCAGGAAAAGCTTCCTGCCGGACCTGATGTGGCGAATAGCAAAGAAGTCATGCTTGTTGAGGGAAGGGCAGACGTGCTGAATCTTCTCAAAAGCGACATTACTAACGCGATCGCGATAGGCGGAGCAACAGCGATTCCGAAAACCATAATCAACCTTGCACGCGACAGGGAAATAACCGTATTCCTTGACGGAGATAGGGGAGGAGACATGATACTGAGGAACCTCCTCAGCGTGTGCAATGTGGATTTCGTGGCGAAGGCACCCGAAGGAAAGGAAGTTGAAGAATTGCAGCGCAAGGAAATAATAAAAGCTATTAGATCGAAGGTTCCTCTTGACCAATATCTGGAAAACAACAAGAACGTAAAGCCACACAATTACCATGAGGGCAGATTCAAGGGCAACAAGCAATACGAAAACAAGCATAATTACGGTCACAACGAACATGAACGCGAACAACCGACTGTTGAACAGCAGCGCGAATCAGAGCATGAAAGCAGCTTTGAGCAGGATTATGCAAACATGCCAAGCAGCAACGCACCTCATTTCGACACAAAGCACTTCGAAAAGAAGCCAGAACACAATGAGGAAAAGGTTGACGATTTCGCGGAAATAGAACGCATAGAATACCAAGGCAAGCCAACCAGGGAAGAACATGATGCAAAGATGGAAGAGCCCCTTGAAATGCAGATAGAAGTAAATCCCGCAATCGAAAGCGCGATATTATCAGAACTTGCAACCAGCTTGGATAAACTTTCCGGCACTCTAAGAAGCAGGATATACTCTACAAATGGAGACATGGTAAAAGAGCTGCCGATAAGGGAGCTCATAAACTACATGCAGGAACTGAGGGCAAAGAACGTGTACGGGGTAGTTCTCGACGGAGTAATAACGCAACGGCTGGTCGAACTTGCATTGCAGAAAAGGATACGCGCAGTATACGGCATAAAGGCAAATCCAATGCCCAGAAAGCACCCTGACATAATAATCTACACCAAGGAAGCGGGCAAATTGGAGTGACGGATCAATGAAGATTCTGTCACTCAACTTGTGGGGAGGCAAGCTATACGACGAGCTTAGCGGTTTCATACGAAAACAAAGCGCTAGCGTAGACGTCTTTTGCTTTCAGGAAATGTTCGATCAGAAAGAGCTTCCGGTTAACTGGAGCACCGGAACGCCAGACTTGTATTCTAGGTTCAAGAAAATCTTAGGGGATTTCACCCCATTCATAACGATGAGCTACAATCGCTATGCTCCTTTTAATGACGGCAACTCAAATAACGGATTAAAGGAGGCGATATTCGTTAGAAAGCAACTAAAGGCAATCGAATCAGGCAGCATAGAGCTGTGCAAGAGAGTCAGAGATTCCATGTTCGAAGGAATGCCATTCAGGCACTATCCGAAATTGCAGTACGTGATTCTGGAAAACAACGGCGAAAAGATTTTGGTCGCAAACGTACACGGGATATGGATAAAAGGTTCAAGAAATGATTGCGAAGAGAGGACCGAACAATCAGATAGCATAATTCAGTTCATGGAGGACAGGCCATACAAGAGAATACTGTGCGGAGATTTCAACTATACGCTGAACACGGAATGCAACGCAATCATCGAAAAGAAGTTCACCAATTTGATCAGAAAAAACAATATTGCCTCTACGCGAAGCAGCTATTACAAATCATTGGGGGAGGGAGATACTTTTGCGGATTACGTTTACGTCTCCAAAGGCATGAAAGTGGAAAACTTCGAAGTGTTAAACGCCGCGGTTTCCGATCATCTTCCGCTGAAGATCGAAATTCGGTAATACGCAAGGACTGCATTAACATTAAGGCGCGGAATAACCTGATTCCCAGTTACTGGAGAAGGTAAGCCCATTCGGGACCCCATTGTCGTTGTTTCCCGAATAATCCTTTGCATCTCCATTTAGGGGCCACCAGCCAATCAGGCTATTCAACGCAATAGGTGCACCCCCAATTCCCTCATTATAAAGTGCGGCTATTTCGTTTGCGGAAAGAGATGTATTGTAAATCTGCAGGTTTGCGAACGATGCCGAAAGACCACCGTAGTCTCCGACCGTTATTTGATTCGTTCCCTGGCGCAGAGAACCTACAAACGTACCAGTCGTTCCCGCGGGCTTTCCGTCCGCATACAAGGAAAGAAGTGCGCCGTTGTTCGTTCCGGCTACAAAGTGCCATGCTCCGTCGTTAATCAAGCTTTCGGGCATGTAAGCGAAGCCCCCGCTTATGCTATTGAAATTCGAGAAATAGATGTAGTTGCAGCAGTCCCTTATGCAGTACGAACCGGTGTTATCGCATATGTCGTACGCTGCCATGTTCCCTACCAAATTCTTCCATCCGCCAGAATTCCTAATCTTCGTGTTGATCCAAAATGACACGGTTACGTGAGTGCTGGGGTACAATTGCTGCTTATATGGAATGCCCATTGCGTAAACGCTCGAGCTACTCTTGGCAACGTATTGGGGAAGTTCGCCGTTGCATATTCCTTGCGTGTTGATGAACGATGTAGTGTAAGGGCCGTTTGGCCTGAACACGTGGCATGCCCCAGGCGGCGCCTTAGGTGTAAACGTTGATGCGTTGAAAATGCCGAGCTGGAATAGTGCTCCAAGTACGACTGCAATGATCAGTATTGCCCATCCGTAGGTCATCAGGTATTCCATTGCGGATTGAAGGCGCTTTCCCCTATGATACATGCTTATCCGGTATCACTTCATATACAAACTATTTTAATGTTGCCTAGAAGGCAGCATGCCGCCTGAACACATGTTTTATAAGATTCCGTGTGTTATTCTATCTGGTAATACTAATGATAGATTATACGGCGATAGAGAAAAAATGGCAGGAAGAATGGGCCAATGCCAAAGTATTCGAAGCAGAACCAAACGATAAACCTGGATACATGGTAACTGCCGCATTCCCATATGCGAATACCCCACAGCACATAGGCCATATAAGGTCATATGGCACTGCTGACATGCTTGCGAGGTACAAACGCATGCGAGGCTACAACGTTCTTTACCCGATGGCATTTCATGCAACAGGAACTCCTGTGCTCGCGATAGCGAAGAGACTGAAGAACAACGACGATGATTTAATACATGAGCTGCATGATCTGTTTCACATAAGCAAGGAAGACATAGAAAAGATGACCGACCCAGTTTTCATTGTGGAATACATGATGAAAGAACAGGAGCAGGGCATGATAAGACAGGGACTTGGGATAGACTGGCGCAGAAAATTCCGTTCGATAGATCCGATATTCAGCAAATTCGTCGAATGGCAATTCGCAATCCTGAATGCGAAAGGCTTCCTTGTTCAGGGCAAGCACCCGTTAGGATGGTGCCCAAATGAGAACAACGCCGTAGGCATGCATGACACGAAGGGAGATGTCGAACCCGAGATAGCAGAAGAGATAGCGATAAAGTTCAAGGTAGAGGGAGAAGATGCAAGCATAATATGCACCACATACAGACCTGAAACGATATTCGGGGTTACGAACATATTCGTAAACAAAAATGTGCCATACGTTCTATGCGATGTAGAAGGAAGCAAATACTACATGTCAAAAGCCGCATCTTCAGTCTTGTCTTTCCAGTTGCAGATAAACATAATCCAGGAAGTCAGCGCAGAGCAAATGCTTTCGAAGAAATGCAGGAACCCTAAGACAAACGAGGTAATACCGGTTCTTCCGGGATTTTTCGTGAAAGACGCTATAGGAACTGGCGCAGTAATGAGCGTACCCGCGCACGCGCCGTTCGATTATTCTGCAATAGAAAGGCTGAGAAACGAAGGAGTAGACGTATCGTCGATAAAGCCCAAGAAGCTCATAGAAGTTAAAATAGGGAGATCGTTGAGCGATGTATCCGCGGGAGAAGCCAAACCAGTGCATGTCGACATGCCTGCATTGGCATATCTGGAAGTGCTTCACGCAGATGCAAATGCGATAGACGAAATGCTCGAGTTTGCGACAAAACTTCAATATCGAGAAGAATCGCACTGGGGGACAATGCTCGTAGAGGAGTTCAAGGGAATGAGCGAACCTGCTGCGCGCGAGAAGATAAAGGCGCAACTAGTCTCGTCTAAGGATGCGCTAAAGATGTATGTCATACAGAATGCCCCGATAAAGTGCAGATGCAAAGAGAACGTGGTAGTCAAGATAGTAGACAATCAGTGGTTCCTTAATTATGGAAACGCGGAATGGAAAGAGCTTACGAAACGTGCATTCGAAAAAATGCAGGTTAAACCCGAGAAGCTCAGGAACACGCTGCTTACCGCGATAAACTGGATAGACCTTAGGGCTGTGGCGAGAGCGCAGGGACTTGGAACCAAATTTCCCATAGATAAGAACTTCATAATCGAATCGTTATCCGATTCCACAATATACATGTCGTTCTACACTATATCCCACCTCATAAGGGACATTGAGCCAGAAAAACTCAAACCAGAATTCTTCGACTTCGTGATGCTTGGCAAAGGCGATGCAAACAAAGTCTCTGAATCAACTGGAATAGATTTCGAACTCGTAAAGAAGTGCAGGGAATCGTTCGAATATTGGTACAGGGAAACTTCCAGGCACTCAGGCTCAGACCTTGTATTCAACCACCTTACCATGTACATATTCAACCACGTTGCAGTGTTCGGCGAAGAGTATTGGCCAAAGCAGATGGTGGTAAATGGCCTTGTCCTCTATGAAGGGGAAAAAATGAGCAAGAGCATGGGCAACATAGTGCCTTTGGTAGACGGACTCAAAATAGCGAGCGCTGACGCCCTCAGAACTGTAATAATAACGAGTTCCGACCTTTTCAGCGATTCCGAATACTCTGCTGCTGCGATAAACGGCATAAAGGAAAGATTCGAATTCCTAAATGACCTAGTGAATAAAATAGCGGACTTCCAATCTGGCGAATTGAAGCACATTGATTATTGGCTGTACTCGAAACTCAACTACAAGATAAAGAGGGCAACTGAAAAAATGGAGGATCTAGAGGTAAGGGACGTTGCCACCGATGTTCTTTATAACTCGGTAATAGAGCTCCGCCATTACATGGAAAGGGGAGGCAGCAACGGGATAGTGATAAAGGATTACCTGCAGAATCTTGCATTGCTGCTCCATCCTGTTGCCCCGCACATATCAGAGGAATTATGGCATAACCTAGGAAACGCCACGCTTGCGGTAACGGAGAGATGGCCAACGTGCGATGAAAGCATGATAAACGGCAAGCTCGACAAAGAGGAAGAAATGATAAACAGCCTCGTATCGGACATAAGGAAAGTGAAGGAGCTTGCACTGAAGAAAAACGCGGCGAATGCAATCGGGAATGCAACCAT
>JAJYJW010000023.1 GCA_021789155.1 Microcaldota archaeon | reverse complement strand
CTGATTGCTCCTTATGCTCTGATGCAACTTTAGTCTTGTGTCTTGCAACCCTGGCCATAACACCGTATTTATGGTGCAGAAAAAGTTTATAACCCAATCAGAATTTCGCTTCGCAAGCTGACGTTTATATATTTCATGCGTAAATAATCTGATGAATTACATGAAAGACGTAGTATGCGGAATGGAAATAACAGATTCGAAGTTCAAGAGTTCTTACAAGGGAAAAGAATACACATTTTGTTCTGAGAACTGCAAGATTACATTCGACAAGAATCCGGAAAAGTTTGCCAAATAGCAAATGCATCAGAGCATAACTTCTGCGAATTTTCTTTTCAGGTTCCTGAGTTCCGCAGACCATGCTGCTGTGCTGATGTTTCGCACATCAACTTGCGCGTCTCCCCTACCTTCCCTTATTAAAAGCATATTGCCCGATTTGGATTTTGCGATCGACAGACGCATACGCACCTTATCCCTCTTAAGTTTTTCAGAGCGCCACTGGAGGGTCCTGAAATCTGGAAGATTGACATAACCTGCGTTGCGGAACATTTCAACAGTTTTCCTGTAACTCGTGCCGAACATGTGTTTAACGCCGAGCATTGCAAGAATCAGGCAACATGAATGGCCCTCATGTCTTCCGGGGGTTCCTTTTCTCGCGATAGATGAACGCTCAGCCTCGCCCATCACGCTATTTGCTATGAAAATATTGACACTGCGTTGTTCCATGTTCTCCTTTTATTTCAAACAATTATTGGACAACCTCAATTTAAATACCCTGTTCAAGCGATTTATAGCGTGGAAAACTTGCTGATGCAGTTCAAACTTAATCTGCGCATATTTATGGCAGTGACTTTATTGCTAGTTTCATCGTCTGCGCAGTTAGTCAGCGCAATGTGCCCATTATGCGTCGCCGGGGCAGCGGCAGGATTAGGGATAGCCAGATACTACGGGTTGGATGACACGATAGTTGGCATATGGCTGGGCGCGCTCGCCATATCCAGTGCTCTGTGGGTGAACAGAACTGTGAGAAAAAGGTTTGGAGCTTCTATTTTGCCCTATCAGGGTTTTGTGGTTGGCATTGCCACCATAGCTGCTACCATACTTCCATTCTACTTCGCTGGCTTCTTCAACGGAATGCCGAATATGGCAGACACCATACTCGGGATTAACAGAGTACTTTTTGGGATTGTGATGGGGAGCATAATCGCATATTTCGGAGCACCCGTAAGCAATTACATTAAAAGAACTAGAGGAAAAGCAATCCCCTATCAGTCCGTACTGTTTACCATATTCCTTCTGTTCTTAGCATCAATAATATCGTGGTACGTAACAGCCCATTATCACTTAATATGATGATAACATGGACAAGAAAGAACTTGCTGAAAAGGTGAAAACATTCGGAATTGGGAACGTTTCCGATCTGTCGTCTGGAGAAGACCTTAGCATTGCCATAATGAATCTCATATCTATAGAAGAGCATCTTTATTTCACTTCCATGAAAACGCAAGACAGGAAATATTCTCTGCTCGTAGATGACATACGAAGAATGCGAATTCGACTTCTGAAAGAATTGATAAACCAGCCAGAAGGCGAGTTGTGGTGCGTTTCAAAGCACCTTCTTTCTGCGGCAATGCGCATGATAGAAGTGGGAACAAAGCACCTCAGCACAGGAAACATAGAGGAAACGGAGAGGAAATTTAACGATGCGTATTTGCTTTACACTACTTTCTGGGAGCTTAACATTACACATAAAAATGGCCAGGAACACGATACACAGGAGACAAGAAACACGGTTAAAGCAAACGGAAATGGTTTCAGGGAAATGCTGAATAATATGCTTAATTGTTGTAAGGAGTGATGGAATTGAAGACGATGTATATAGTTTATATGGGCATACTGATCGTTGTAGCGGTAATCGCGTTTGGGCTGGGAAGCCAGGGCAACGAGGAACAAAGCCACGGCAACATATTCGTAGGGAGAATAGTAAACCAGCAAATTGCAAACACGCAGTTGAGCGGAGGGAACGTGCTCACTGACGAGGGCTGCGAGATCGACCCGTACACTGGATTGTCGAACTGCACATCTGAAATAAGAACCAATCAAGGCACTTTCTCATTCAATTACGAACATGATATGATGGCCCAGCCATGCCTGTCTGAGGGAGACATAGCCAACCTAAACGTACTTTCTAACGGAAAGGCGATTGTTACTCGAACGTATTGGGCAGGAGGGGGTGCATGAAATGGCCAACGTAAAACTTTTATTGGAAAACGAGAGACTCAGAATGCTGTCAATGGCATTGATAGTTATTATTGTATTTGAGACGGCGTTCATTCTAAGTAGTGGCTTCTCTACGAGCAGCACTTATGCTACAACGCAGCACACAATTCTAACTAATTCGAGCAACGTTGCTTTAGCCAGGCTCTCGGGAGAAATGGAAAATGCCAGCGCAAAGATGGAATTTGGCTGGGGCAACGTGATAAATGAAATGGTAAGCGCGAATGCGTTGAACGGCTCATTGATGAGCAAATACGCGGTTAATACAAGGCAGATAGGCGCAATCAACGGAACAAGCAACGACGACATATTCATAGATTCAGCCAATTCGACATTCGACCTCTACGCATTATGGGCTTTGGGCATGAACAATGAAAACCCGATAATAAACAACGGCACCATCATGGACTTTGGAGGCGATCCATATTCCCTTGCAAGCACCGGCGGCTATGCTCCCCTAGGCAAGCTTCAACTAGGTAATCTGAGCCTCATAAAACTTACTGCATCAGAGCAGGCGCTTGTTTTGGACATAGCAGACAACACATACAGACCCTGCTGCAACAATCCTGCATCGTTTCCCGATTGCAACCACGGCGCGGCGCAACTCGGCCTAATCGAGATTATGGCTGCTCACGGAAGCAACTCCAGCAGCATATACAACGCGTTGGAAAAGTTCAACGAAATAAACTATCCAGAGCAATACGCTGAGATCGCAGCATATCTGAATTCCACGCAGGGAATAAGCATGGATGCAGTTCCTGCAGAAACCATACTAGGTCGCAATTTCTCTAGCTACGCAGGAAGCGCAGCCATACACCAGTACCTTGCAAGCAAGGGCTTGTTGCCCCCTTCTGGAAGCGGCGGAAGCAGCTGCTGAGCCCATGCGAATATGAAAAAAAGGAAAATTATTTAGGGAGGTGCATTGAATGTTAAGCAGTATGCAGGGAAAGGATAGGACCATCTGTGTAGTATGCGACATGCTGGTCAGCAGGAAATCGCACTTCAAGAGCACCTTCAAAGGCAAGGATTATTTCTTCTGTTGCGACGAGTGTAAATCTGCGTTTGACCAGAACCCGTATAACTACACGCTTGGATGATAGTGTTAATCATGGCGACAGACCCGATATGCGGCATGTTCGTTGATGAGCATGCATCAAATATAATAAGCAGCAAAGACGGAAGGAAGTACTATTTCTGCAGTTCAACCTGCAAACTGCAGTTCGAAAAGCCAGAAAAGGAAATGCACGAATTGAGAAAGGCGTTGATAGTGGCATTGCCGCTTACCATCGCGGTTTTCGCCTTGACATATGCGGTCAAGATAGCGTATGCAGATTATATAATGCTCGTGCTGGCAAGCATAGTTCAATTCTATGCCGGAATGCGCTTCTATTATGGGATTGCAGATGCGATAAGGAACAGGTCTGCAAACATGGATACGCTCATAGCGATAGGAACTAGCGCGGCTTGGGCTTACAGCGCCACCATAACATTGCTGCCGAGATTTTTCGCGTATGGGGGCGTTTACTTTGACACCTCAACAGTAATAATATCGTTAATACTTGTTGGGACTTACATGCAGCGCATAGCCGAAGAAAAAGCCACAAACGCGATTTCCTCCCTTGCGGCATTGCAGCCAAAGATTGCACACCTAGTTGATGGAGACAAAATCACCGACGTTAACATATCCGGGATAAAGATAGGTGACATTCTGCTGGTCAAACCAGGCGAAACCGTGCCGACCGACTCGAAGGTAATCGAAGGAGATAGCTCGGTTGACGAATCCATGATAACTGGCGAAAGCATGCCCGTATCTAAGAAGAATGGCAATTCGGTGACAGGAGGAACGATAAACGTCACCGGAGCACTGAAGGTCGAAGTTACCAAAATCGGAGATGACACCACATTGGCGCAGATACTCAGAATAGTGCGTGATGCAGCATCTAGCAAAGTCCCTATTCAAAGACTAGCAGACACGATAGCGTCTTATTTCGTGCCAACAGTAATTGCGATAAGCATAATAGCAGCATTATTCTGGTACTTTGCCGGAAACGTAGGGCTTAATGTTGCGTTTCTCATTTTCGTGAGCGTGTTGATCATAGCGTGCCCGTGCGCACTTGGCATAGCCACTCCCGCAGCACTCATGGTAGCAAGCGGGAAAGCAGCGAAGTCTGGAATATTGATCAAGAGCGGCGAAAGTTTGCAAATTGCGAACAAGATAAACGTCATAGTAATGGACAAGACCGGAACGCTAACGAAAGGCAAACCTGAAGTAGCAGCAATAATATCAGCTCCAGCATACACAAAAGACGAAGTTCTCAGGCTCGCCGCAACCGCTGAAATAAATTCTGAACACGTTATAGGAAGGGCAATAGTAGAAAAGGCGGTTGCATCTGCGATTAAACCAGAAATTCCCGACAAGTTCGAATACGTGCAGGGAAGCGGTGTGCGCGCGCATACCCCGAATGGAATAAACATCATTGTGGGAAGCAGGGCGATGTTCGAGAAAGAGAAAGAGGAAGGAATGTGGAACGCGATGACGCAGCAAGAGTACGCGGGAAGAACTACGGTCATAGTAGGAGTAAACGACAAGCCCATTGGAATAATATCGCTTGAGGACATGCCAAAAGCAGATAGCAAAGAAGCAATTGGCGCTCTCCAAAAAAGCGGGAAGGAGATATGGCTCGTGACTGGAGACAATGCAAGAGTTGCGAACGCGATTGCCACGGAACTAGGAATACGCAATGTAATGGCTGAAGCAAAACCGCAGGACAAACTAGCAAAAATAGAGGAACTTCAGAAACAGGGTAAACTGGTGGCAATGGTAGGTGATGGGATAAACGACGCGCCAGCACTAACCAAGGCGAATCTCGGGATTGCGATGGGAAGCGGCACGGATATAGCAATGCAAGCTGGTAGCATAATAATAACTGGAAGCAACATGTACAACATTGTCACAGCATTTGAATTAGGGCGTGCCACAATGACAAAGATAAAGCAGAACCTAATGTGGGCATTCGGCTACAACATAATACTCATACCTGTAGCTGCAGGTGTGCTTATTCCGGTGTTTACAACGCAAATATACGATGTACTGCCAATGCTTGCCGGAGCTGCGATGGCGTTCAGTTCAGTTACCGTAGTAACGAATTCTCTACTGCTTAAAATTCCAAAAAGAGTAGGCAAAGCGCAGATTAACAGCGCTTTATCTTGACTTTCTTCTTCTTTTAATCTGCTTGTGAAGTCTTTTTTTCTTGCCGAACATATTATTCCCATTATTATGTAGCGGTTAACATTTTAATGCTTTGCGCATTTTAATGCTTTGCGAATATCCACTAGTTATTTTTCTTCTTCCTTGAGCAATTCTGCCATTTTGCTGCTGTTTTTTCTCACAGTATCCGCGAAATCAAGGCCATACATTCGATACACTTCATTTATGGCAGCATTACCTGCAAATTTGCCAGATATTGCTATTTCCGCGCGCGCTTTCTGCAGACGTTCGTTTGATGGCGCTTCTATTTCAACAAAATGGGGTATTTCCGGCCACTTGTCTATGGTTATCTGAACATCTCCAAGCGCGTATGCCTCACGGCTAGTTTCGAAGTACAGTATTTCAGAGTTTGCCAATTTCGACATTATCTTTACCGTTTCTTTGAAGTCGTTGGTTTTAACCTCGTATTCATCCATCGCCTCATTATCTGAGTAGAAGTGCTTCAGCGCCAACGTGGTCTTGGTCCCGTCAGTTCTTATCCTAATCCAAGAGTGTCCCGCGCCCGGTTCTCCGTCAACCATGAATTCTACGCGCTTGAATTCGAATTTTCCTCTGAATTCCGCTCCAATTTCCTTGAGCTTTCCTATGACTCCATCTCTATCAACGCCACATATCATGATTTCGTGCTCTTTGCCCATCGCAGTCACACCACATATAGATGTTGAATTAAACATTAATAGAAGTTCTTAATTTAAGGGCTTGATTCATGCAAAATACTTAAATCTAGCTGCGCCAATCATATCATGGAGCATGGAAAAGATAGAAACCTGAAGCTCAACAAGTTAACCCCAGAGGAGGAAAAGGTAATAATCGGGAAGGGCACAGAATTGCCATTCACCGGAAAATACGACGGTAATTTCGAAAAGGGCATTTACGTTTGCAAGCGTTGCGATGCCCCATTATACAGATCAGAGGATAAGTTCGACGCGCATTGCGGATGGCCAAGCTTCGATCAGGAGATTAAAGGCGCGGTAAAGCGAATACCCGATCCTGATGGGATAAGAATAGAAATAGAATGCGCAAGATGTGGAGCGCATCTAGGGCACGTTTTCATAGGCGAAAGATTAACTCCTAAAAACACAAGGCATTGCGTAAATTCCATATCCATGAAATTCATACCCGATAAGGTAATGCACTAAATTGCTTGAATTGCGTGATTGAATGACAGAATTATTTGACAATATGGCTGATGACGAAACCATTGAAACGGTTAGAAATGCGCTGATGAACAATGGGATAGAAGTGATAGTTGCAGGAAACGGAAAAGAAGCATTGGAAAAGCTGATAGATTTGATCCCAGAAGGCTCAGATGTTGGAGAAGCCACATCGACAACGCTCGACCAAATAGGCGCTACGGAACATTTCCAAAATTCGGGCAAATACAATTCGACCAGAAAACGTTTGCAGGGAATAGAAAATCCGGAGGAAAGAGCCGATGTGCGCAGACACATGATAAGTCCAGAATTCGGGATAGGGAGCGTGCAGGCGATAACAGAAAAAGGTCAAGTAACAATTGCTTCAGCTACTGGAAGTCAACTAGCGCCGTACGTGTATGGCGCCAAACGGGTGATATGGGTTGCTGGCACAAACAAGATAGTGAAAAGTTTAGATGACGCATTCAAAAGAATATACGAGCACTGCCTGCCTTTGGAAAGCGAGCGCGTCAAAAAAGCATACAACATGCAGAAGAGCGTAGTGAACAAGATACTGATATTCGAAAAAGAGAGGCAAGGCAGAATAACCCTGATTCTAGTAAAAGAGAAACTTGGCTTTTAGTTGCAATGCTAATGCATTGCAATAAAAATTCAGAATACGGGCAGGCTCACGTCTATGGTGGAATGCGAATGATTTACGTAGTACTTCTTTTCTTCCAAGCCGTCTGTCGGAAATATTGCGGATTTACATTCTCTGCATGCAACTTTTATGGAATTTATGAATGATGTTCGTTTATCGGCTCTCTCGGAATTTTTCAATGCAGTCACGTTCACTTCTACGCTTCTGTCTCTCACTGCCACATCGAACTTCGAGTGAGACTCTTTTGCACCATGAGTTTCGTAGTAGTTCAGCAATTCCTTTGTATTCTTTACGAATTCCGCTGTCTTGCATTCGGGATTGACACATACTACCTTTATCCCGTTCACGAATGACGTACTTTCATATTGTGGCATGTATTTCATCTCATCACACAATTATCAGGAAAAGGTGCCTTTTATTGATTGTGTGCAAGTTTTGCTTATTTCGAATTGTCGTGGCTGTGCCAGAGGTATAAACACGCAACCGAACCGTATGGATGCCACTTTTCAGCGAGTTTCAATACCTTATCCTTTTTTGGCAGATCCCTAAGCCCGTAAATCTCCTTTATGCTCTTCCTTATCCCAAGATCATCGGTAGGCACCACGTCAGTTCTGCCCAGCGTGAACATCAGGAACATCTCCGCAGTCCACCTGCCAATGCCTCTGACCTCGTCAAGCTCGCTTATTATAGCTTCGTCTTCCATATGCTGGAACTTAGTTATCTCAAGTTGGCTTGATTCTATCCTTATGCACAGGTCTTTGATGTAAGAGTATTTCTGCGGGGAAATCCCAGAAGACCTTACCTTCTTCTCGCTGGTTTTGAGGAAGAGAGCTGGTTCTGGAATGTTTCCATTGAACAACGTTTTGAATTTCTTAGTTATGGAATTTGCTGCGCTCCAAGCAAGCTGCTGTGCTATTATCGCGCTAACCAGGGATTCGTAATAGTTCTTGTGCAATTTTATCCTTATCCTGCCGTGCTTCTTCGAAAGTGTTTTCATTGCGGGATCATTCCTCGACAGATGCATGACTGCCTTATCCCACACTTTTGCAGAGGTAAACGATTCAAAATTTACCATTACTCATCAAGCTCTATGCTATTTATCCTTCTGTCACCGAACGGATGCAGCTTTGCTATGGTATTGCACTCTGTGCAACCGGATGCCTTGCAGTGAGCACCTACTTTATACGTTCCGTTATCCATTACTTCGCAACCGCATTTCAATAGTATTGGCATTCATGCACCTTTTTTAACGTCTACTTTCTTGAACAGGTATGATGATTTGTTGATCTTTCCTTCAAACTTTCCGAATTTGCAGTCTGCGAGCTTGCCCTGCTTTGTACCTATCTGCTTTGAGATTTCTGCAGATGCATCTGGCATGTAAGGCTCTATCAATATAGAGATTATTCGCATCGCC
Organism: Microcaldota archaeon; assembly: GCA_021789155.1. Classification (GTDB taxonomy): domain Archaea; phylum Micrarchaeota; class Micrarchaeia; order Micrarchaeales; family CABMGC01; genus JAJYJW01. Next base: position 1,563 of record JAJYJW010000023.1, on the reverse strand, counting down.
TCGAGAAGATTGTATAATGCATTTGATAGTTCCGCTCCTTCCAGCTTCCATATCGCTTTGTCATTAACGTACTTGTTAGCCGCTTTTATGAAACGCCATATGTGTTCGAGCGCCCCTCTCGCGTCAAGCTTTTCCATTGCTGCTTTGACTGGTTCAAGGTCAAGCTCCTTTTCCAATTCCGCACTGCCTTCTATTTTGCCCGGGTACTTCTCGGCTATTGTCAAAACCCTGTACACTAGATTGCCAAGATCCGCAACCAACTCGTTGTTGATGCGCTCGATTAGCTTTGCTTCGGAGAAATCGCTGTCTATACCTGGAGACATCTCCCTTGCTATGAAATACCTTAGCGCATCAGACGAATACTTATCCGATATTGCAATAGGGCTCACTACGTTGCCTATGCTCTTGCTCATCTTCTGCCCTTCTACTGTCCACCAGCCATGAACAAAAATCCTCTTCGGCAGTTCTATTCCTGCAGACATCAGCATCGCAGGCCATATGACTGAATGGAACCAGTTTATCTCCTTTCCCATGATGTGTACGTCGGCAGGCCAGAATTTCTTGAACTGCTCAGAACCAGGCCATCCCAATGCAGTGATATAGTTCGTGAGCGCGTCTATCCAAACGTAAACGAAGTGCTTCTCGTCTGAAGGAAAGGGTATGGCCCATGTGACCGTTGTCCTGGATATGTCAAGATCCTTCAATCCTGATTTTACCCTGTTTATTATCTCGTTGCTGTATGCAGGTTCGAGGAACAGAGGATTTGCATTGTACATTTCAAGCAGTTTGTCCTGATATTTGCTTAGCCTGAAGAAATACGCCTCTTCTTTAATCTTGACAACGTCCCTGCCGCATGACGGACATTTGCCCCCTACAAGCTGTGACTCTAGTACGAAAGTTTCATCTGGCGTGCAGTACCAACCTTCGTATTCTCCCTTGTATATGTCATCCTTGCTGAAAAGCAAAGGTATGAACTTCTTCACTGCTTCAATGTGCTGTTCATCAGTTGTCCTTATGAAATAGTCATTGCTTATCCTCAATCTTTCCCAGACTTTCTTGAAATTGTCAACTATGCTGTCTACGAATTCTTTCGGCTCTTTTTCCGCTTTTGCCGCTGCTTTCTGAATCTTCTCCCCGTGCTCGTCAGTACCCGTAAGGAAGAAAACCTCTTCTCCAAGTAATCTGTGCCATCTTGCGAATATGTCTGCAAGAACTGTGGTTGAAGCATGGCCGAGATGAGGTACATCATTGACATAATATATTGGGGTAGTCACGTAGAATTTTGAAATTTAATCACCAATGGTAGTAATTGCATGGAAAAAGCCTTATATTGAACGTGCAACCTGAGAAGCTATGCGCTGATATCTACATTAATGCGCAGCACAGAAATCTTTATTATTCTTTAAATAGAACTATACCTATATTCCTGTGCTTATAATGGACGCTATAGCTTCTGAAGAGTATAAAAACAGATTCACCGAATTCTTCAATCTTAGCTATGCCCCACAGATAAACGATATGTTCGTGGCGTACCCGAAGAAAAGGAGCGTAATAATAGACATA
>JAJYJW010000004.1 GCA_021789155.1 Microcaldota archaeon | reverse complement strand
TGCTTATCCTTTCAGGCAGCTTAGGTGCCAGAAATTCCATGGTGCAGTTCTCGCAGAATTCCCCATTGAATCTAACGTCTGCGCTCGAGGCGTTGCATCTTGGGCAGTGTTTAGGCAACCTTCTCACCCTTGAAGTAGTGATGGCTCAGCATTGCGGCATACGCAGGTCTTGTTATCATCACACCTAGAAGCGCGCCAAGTATTGTAGATTCGGCAAAGCCGATGACCGTTACCAAGCTCGTGGAGAAGAGCAAAGGCAGCATAGCTATTATCAGAAGAACTGCATCAACCCATATGACGTAGAATGCGCTCCTCAGTTTCGTCTTTATCGTTGAATTATCTCGCGTATTCGTTATTTCGTCGGTTATGACTATTTGGTCATCTACCCCAGTACCGACTACTGCTATCATGCCTGCCACCGCTGACAGGTCTATCGTGCCAAGCAGTCCTATTATAGACACGATTATGAAAAGCTCTCCCAAAACAGTTATTATGATCGGGAGAACTAGGAACATGTGCTTGTATCGCAACGCTATTATGGCCGCTACCGCGAGCACAGCAAACACCGCAGCGAGAACGCTCGCATACAGGAACTGCGTACCCAGTGTTGCGGGTATGACCGTAGGGTTCCCGACAAGAACCTTGGCCGGCAGTGCGCCTCCGGATAGAATGCTCGCGACTTTCTTGGATTCGTTTGTCGCAGCCCCTATCTTCGCGTTGACTGAAAGATTCGCAGGTACCCCTCCGGTTATCTGATAAGAAGAGCCTGAGGTTCCATTGGTTACCCCGGGCTGCAGCACCGGCGCATATAGCATTCCGACTGCAGACCACGACAAGACTGCGGGAGTTACGCTGCCCGTTGTTCCTTGTATGGTTTCGAATGTCGGGGTAAGGTTGGCAGGAGCTTCAATTACCAAGGTATAGTTCATCGCCTTCAATGCGCTTATTATGCTATTAGGCGTGTAAGTGCCGAGTATCACTTTGCCATAGTATTTCCTGCTTGTGTTGAAATAGGTTTGCAATGCATTCCAGTTCGTGCTGTTCCCGTCTATCAGCTGCAAAGGTATCGTGCTGTTGCCTAGTAGCAGAGCATTTTGCATAGCCTGAATGGCATCGGATTTTGTGAGTCCGTAATTAGAAGCAGCGCTGAGCAGGGAAGAATTGAGTAGTAAGATGGATCTAGTCGGTCTGTCAAGGAACATATACAAAGGCATGTACGCCTTGCCATACGCTACTCTGGCGAATTTGCTCACTCCCTGTTCGGTAAGGAAGAAGTCAACTGCCCACGATACGTTCGCTCCAGATGTTATTGGCGGCGCTGTTCCTATGCTTCCGCTAAGTATAGACGATCCGTTTAGCGCTTCCACCCCGTCAACTACCCCTTGAAAAACTCCCTGGCTTTCAATTATGTTTATGGTCTGGTTGATTTCCGAAGCGGATACGCTGGGTACTGTAACGTATATGGTCGATGTTCCGACTCCCTCTACGGTTACCTGCTTCAAGCCGAACGTCGAAACTCTCTGCTGTATTATGCTAATTATATTGCTCATCTGCGTTGGCGTGGTCCCATGTTCAAGCGATATAGGTATTTGCGTGCCACCTACAAACTCTATCCCAAAATGAAGGAAGGTAGGTCCTCCGAATTTGAAATCTAGTATTGCCAATATGAGTATTATGGCGATCGCGCCAGAAATGCGCCTATCTTTTAAGTAGTCTAATGCGCCCATCTAAATCTTCTCTTTGCTGCGTTTGTATAGCAGTATCATCGGGGTGTTGCCGAACCATGTCGTTATTATGTCTCCTATCAGGCCCGCAAGAACCACTCCTGAAATTTGGTAGTACGTTGGTACATATGATATAATGGAAACTATGAAAAGCACTGCGAATGAGGCGATTGCTGCGCCGGTCATTGTTATACCAGTAGCCATCGCATCGTGCGCCCTTTCCTCAGGCGTTCCCTCTCTTCTCTTCAATATCCTTATTGCGGTAAGCATTTCCGTGTCGATTGCATAACCTATCAGCATGAGAAGGCCACCGATGCTCGGCAACCCTAGAGGAATATGCATCAGGGCCATTGCGCCAACTGCTATTATCAAATCGTTGCCCGCACCGAATACTATCGCAATAGAGGGAATCGCGGATCTGAACACCACGAATACTATTATCGATATAAGTATGAATACGGTTATGATTATGTCCCACATCTCTTTCAGGAAGAAAGTACCCAAGGTAGGGGTTACTTCCTGATAGCTGAACGATTCGAAATTGATCTTAGTGTGGAGGAACGATATTACCTTATTCTTGTACGCTTGCGATGCATTCGTGTACAGATTCTGCGCAACCTGAGATGCGTTGTCTATGTTATGTGTTGTTATTACGGTGCTAGCATAACTGCTGGTGTTAATCAGAGGATTAAGGTATTTCAGCACCTGTTTGTATTGCGTGTTCATGCCTGCTATGCTCTGATTTGCAAGCAAGCTGTAGGTTGCGAGTTGCTGCTGTGCAGTCGAATTCGACGCATTCCTATTCAATACAGTCTGCGCGCTTGTTATATTCACTAGAGCAGTAGAATAGTTGCTTCTGTATGAGTACAAGCTTAGAAGGCTTGTTTCCGCATTGGCAAGACTTTGGTTGTTCGTAATTCCTATTTGGACTTGTCCTCCGCCATAGGTTATCTGCGGGCTTTCAACGTGCAAATACGATGTGATTGTACCAGCAAGCTGCTGCGAATTTATGCTCTGGTTCGTCTGCAATATTATGGTTATTCCGCCGCTAAGGGATGAATCCAGAGAGACGTTAGTTGCGAGAACTATGCCTATGAGCATGAGTACTATGGGAATTGCGATTAGCACTTCTAGGTGCTTGTATTTGTATATATTAGGAAAGCCGGACATATCAACCGCGTGAAACCGTAGAAAGCAATCAAAGCAGTCTAACTCTTAGAAGTTAGTTCTTCATTCTTATAAACCTTACTAAAATGGCGCATGTTACAGCATCATCTGCATCTGCACCAAAGTGTTTTTATCTTTATATACCAAATGTAAGGTTAGAAGATTGCTTTTGGTGAAATTATGTATCCTAACGTACAAGCATACGACCGCGGAGTTATGTTCAACCCTGACGGCAGGCTTTTCCAGGTAGAATATGCAAAAGAGGGAGTGAGAAAGGGAGCTACTTCTCTGGGAATGGTAGTGAAGAATGGAGTTGTTTTCGTTGCGCACAAGAATGCGATTGATCCGTTGGCAGTGCCAAGCACGATACACAAGGTGTTCAGGGTAGATGCGCACATAGGCGCTACTTACAGCGGAATGGTCGCCGACGGCTTACACATGATAAGCGTTGCAAGAAGCAACTCTCAGAACCACAAACTGCTTTACAACGAGGTCAAATCGGTTGAGGCATTGGCTAAGGACATCTCATCTTATATGATGCAGGCTACGCTTTATGGCGGCATGCGCCCATACGCAGTGTCGATGCTCCTCGGCGGAATAGACTCCGCACCCCGTTTGTTCGAGATAGAACCTGGCGCTTCGTTTCTGGGATATAAAACAGATGCGATAGGTGCAGGAAAGAAGGTAGCTACCGAAGTGCTGATGAAAGAGTACAAGGACAAGATGAGCGTTGACGACGGAATAGCCCTGGGGATGAAGATAATAAAGAAGATTAACGAGGGCAAGCTCACCGTAGACGATCTTGACATCGGTTATGTGGAAGACGGCAATGAGTATGCAATGCTGAGCACCAACGAGATAGAAAAATACCTCTAGGTGTTCTTCATGTCTTCTGGCAAACAGATAATAGCAAAGTACAAGCATCAAGGAGACGAATTCGAGATATTCGTGGAGCCTAGGGCAGCATATGACTACATAACCGGGAAAATACAGGACCCGATGAAAGCGGTAGAAGTAGAAGAAGTGTTCAAAGACGCCAATAAGGGAGAAAGGCAAACCCAGGACAAGATTGCCAAGGCATTCGGTACAACAGATTTCAGCAAAATAGCCGGAATAATAATGAAAAACGGGGACGTTCCCCTGACTACGGAGCAGAAGAACGAACTGCTGCAGAACAAAAGGAAGCAGATAATAGAGATAATATCCAGAAACTCTATAGACCCAAGGACCAACACACCTCATCCACCTCAAAGAATAGAGAACGCCATGGAGCAGGCAAGGGTGCACGTAGATCCATTCAAGAATGCGACCGAGCAGGTAGAGGCAGTAGTAAAGAGTATAAATGTTATTATACCAATTAAATTCGCTACAGTTAAGATAGAAGTTACGATTCCTTCAGAATCTGCAAACCGTTGTTATAGTTTGCTAAAGCAATTTGGGTTGAAGAGCGAGACCTGGCTTTCTAATGGTTCGCTTTCCGCACAGGTTGAATTCCCTGCAGGCATGCAAGCTTCATTCTTCGACAAGCTCAACGCCCTTACGAAAGGCGCTGCAGCAACAAAAATATTGAGTGTTTAAATGAATAGAGTAGTTGTGCCGGGCGAAGTTCTGGCAGAAAAGCCTTTGAGGATAGACAATTCCTTCGTAGATGGAGAGAAGACGGTGTCGTCAGTATTGGGCATGTTCGACGAGCAAAGGATGTCGCTCATCCCTCTCGAAGGACTTTGGTATCCTAGGAAGGGGGATTCAGTAATAGGGGTAATAGACGAAGCGAGAATGAGCAGCTACAACGTTGATCTGAATGCACCTTACAAAGGAATGATAATAGCCAAGTTCACAAAGGAAAACCTGCGAAGAGGGGACGTAGTTGAAGCTCTGGTAAGGGGAATAGACGATACGAAAGTAGTGATACTGTCATCTCCAAGAAGATTGAGCGGAGGCAAGGTCATGGACATAAAACCTTCGAAAGTTCCTAGAGTGATAGGCAAAGAAAAGGGAATGCTCAAGCAGTTGATTTCCGGAACTAAGGCAAACATAATGGTGGGCATGAACGGGAGGATATGGATCCACGGCGGAGACATTAAATTGGCAACCGAGGCTATTTTGAAGATAGAAAAGGAGGCGCACACATCTGGATTGACAGAAAGGATTCGCAGCATGTTCCCTGCGGGATCTGCTGAAGAACAGACCGAGCAGGAGGGCGTTCCTGAAAATAAAGAGTGATATTCATGGGCGGATCAGGAGAAAAACCACAACTTATAAAAGAAGGGAAAAGGCTCGACGGAAGGGCGTTCGATCAGCTTAGGCCTTTGAAGATAGAGGCGAACGTTCTGAAGAACGCCGCGGGCTCAGCATACTTGGAATGGGGCAATAACAAAGTGCTCGCTGCAGTATTCGGACCAAAGGAAGCGTTGCCGAAGCACACGCAGGATCCGGATAAAGCAGTGATAAAATGCAGGTATTCCATGGCTCCTTTCTCGTCTATAGAAGGACACGGGAGAAGTGGCCAGAATAGGCGCGCAATAGAGATATCTAAAGTAACAAGAGAGGTATTCGAAAAAGCAGTAATGCTGGATTACTTCCCTGGAAATGAAATAGAGATATTCATAGAAATACTCCAAAGCGACGGCGGCACGAGAGTTGCGGGTATAACTGCGGCTAGCGTTGCATTGGCATCTTCGGGAATACCGATGTATGACCTGCCTTATGCAGTATCGGTAGGAAAGGTAGGCGAAGACGTAATACTTGATCTGAATATGATAGAGGACAACTATTCCGATGCCGATATGCCGGTAGCAATCGCACCAAGGAGCAACGAAGTGCTTCTGCTTCAGATGGACGGGTCTCTTACAAAAGAGCAATTCTCGAAGGGAATGGAATACATAAAGAATGCGGGCAAGTTCATATCTGCGGAGCAGCGCAGGGCGCTTTCAGCACCTTACGAAACCTCCGCCGCTAAATACGAAGGAAAACAGTGATTGGATGGCAAGCACAATAGACGCAGTAAAAGGAAGTTACGTTCTAGAGCTGATGGAGAACGGCACAAGGGAAGACGGGAGGAGCTTGCTCGATTTCAGGGAGATAACTATAGAGAAAGGAGTGATACCTAATGCAGAAGGCTCTGCAAGAGTCAAACTCGGTAATACGACCGTTCTTGTGGGGATAAAAGCCGACATAGATTCTCCAATGAAAGACAAGCCTGATGAAGGCAATCTCATGGTGTCTGCGGAATTGCTCCCATTGGCAAGCAAGAACTACGAACCTGGCCCTCCAGGCGAGGATGCAATAGAGTTAGCAAGAGTCGTAGACAGAGGCATTCGCGCCCAGAACATGATCGACCTCAAATCATTGTTCATAGAAAAGGACAAGGTATGGTCTATATTCATAGATGTTTACGTGCTCAATTATGATGGGAATCTTTTCGATGCGAGCTACATAGCTGCCGTAGCTGCGTTGAACAACACGAAGATCCCAAAATACGAAGACGAGAAACTGAACAGGAGCGAGACAACGCAGCTAAAGTTGAATGGAATAGTAACCTCATGTACATTCGCTAAGCTTGCGGGGAAAGTAGTTCTGGACCCTACAGGAAACGAGGAAAGCGTTATGTCTGCAAGGGTTACGATTTCAAACGATGAAAACAGCATAAGGAGCATGCAGAAGGGTCTTTCGGGTTCATTCACGCAAAATGAGCTGGAAGAGCTGATAAGCGTCTCTTTCGAAAAGTCTAAAGAACTAAGAGACAAAATAGGTAATTGATAATTACAGCGGTGATTATTTGGCAAATGCTAGCATAAGATACGGAGTAAGCCTCAGGAAGAGGTACCAATCTGTAATGAAGGACAAGAGAGCAAGATACACTTGCGACATGTGTGGCAAGTCTTCTGTGAAGAGGATTAGCACGGGCATATGGAAGTGCAGGCACTGCGGTGCAACTTTCGCAGGCGGCGCATATTCGTTGAAAACCCCAATAGGAGAATCATTCAACAGGATGATAAGCTCAATGCAGAAAGCGTAAGCGGTGGTTGATTGGATATAGAGTACAGGCCAAGCACTAAACTCATAGTTCACGACGTCATAAGGCTTGAACAAGTGGAGATACTGCGCGGCAAGGTGACCCCAAACGGCAACATGCCTATTTACTGGTGCAATGGCATACTCTATAGCTTCGTCTCTCCCCCGATGGCCGAGAAGGTAATCGAGGACATGCTTCAAGGTACAATTCACTGGATGGAAGTGCAGTATACGGAATTGCCTGAATACACTCCTTTGCTTTCTCTCGACGAAGAGGAATACAAAGCGACGATGAATTTCAGGGTAATAAACACGAGCGAACTCACAATACACGATGAGTTCACGAAATGGCTCAAGACAAGGTCAAAAGCCAAAAAGTAAATATAAGAATGTTTAAATAATCTTTAAAGTGCTTTAAATGGGATATGTTTGTCTTCATTGCGGAAAGAAACTGAAGCAGCTCACTGGTAGTTTCATACGTTGCCAGTACTGCGGTTATAGAGTATTAGCGAAAGAAAGAGCTACGATAGCGAGAGAGATTTCAACTGATTAATCTCTCGCTAGTTTTTTATTTTTTGATTAACTGTCAGAAACAACTACTGTTTCTCCCATTCCTTTGAATCTTTTCTGGTAAAGGATGCTGTTCTTTGCTATCGCTTCCCTAACCTTGTCTGTTTTTGCCAAATCCTCGAGTTTTATCGTTAGCAAATGCGATATCTCATTCGCATCTACGTCTATTACAACTTCCTTGACATCGCCGAGAATTCTCCCCCCTGTGGTTATTATTTTCTTTCCTCTTAATTTCGATATGTCCATTACCATGCAAAACGCCCCGTATCATTCAAATACAAGTCTGTTAATCTTTTTGGAAGCGAAGATTCTTATTACGTATTCCTCTATTTCTGATACGAATTTATCAAGCGATTCGTTCCTCTCCTTCAGCTCCTCGCTACTGAATAAAGGCTCATTTCTAGCGGATAGCCTGGTTATGTACTCTTTGGTTATGCAAAAATGCTTTGCCCCGCATTCCCTGCAGGTATAAATCGGTATTACTGGTATGCTGTCTATTTTAGCAGGGTCTTTGCAGTCGAGTTCTCTCTCAACAATGCCTTTGCATTTACTGCATCGGGCAGATACTGCCACATGCTGATATGCAGCTCCTTCGATTAACTCCAAAGAATAACCCATGTTCTTCGCGTATTCCTCAAGCACGTCTAGCGCTTTCCTGTTTTCAAAATAAGCCTGATCAACTGGTGCCCCTTTGTCATCGAACATCGACACGAGCGCCCCTTTCTTCGTAGGTTCTGCTATAATGGTCTTGAACCTAGGATCATCATAAGAAACAGCAGAATATCTTCCATCTGAACTGTGAATAGCCGCAAGTTTCCCCATTGCTCATCCCTTCGATGAGCAGCGTATTATGTCATCCTTAGTTATCTTCCTCCTTCCGTCGTTTTTCGCGTTGTCTACAGCGCTCTTTGATATCTTCCTCGCTTCCTCTTCAAGCATGTTTGCGAGTAGCTCTGCACCGTCATCCGTTATGGCTAGCCCGGTGCTCTTCGAAAAAAGCTCTTTTATAGCGTTTTTTGGTATGCTTGCCATATAAATCAGCACTCAAGATCCTCATCACAAATCAGAGGTATTTAGTCATCACTGACACTATTTGCTTAGAGAAGTATAAAAAGAGTTTGCAAATTGCTTTGTAATGCCATGTAATTAAACACGCAAAATTCCGCGTTTTACCATAAAAAACGAATAGCGAATTTTCACGCATTCTTTGCTGCAGAATATGCCTTTTGTGTTCGAAAACAGTACAAAATCGCGTGAATATTTATATATTAAGAAAACAGGAAAATACCGTAAAAGAGTGAAATGCATGGAAACAAAACTAATGACAAAAGAAGCCATATTTGAAAAGGTTAAAAATTCAGTTTCAAAGAAAAGCAATACGGTGAAAAACACCCAAGATTTAGAAAAGTTAATGAATTCGTTTGTGGAAAAAGACGAAAACCTTGGCAAATTGATGAAATCTTTCGTAAATGAAGAGAGAGAACTAATTGACGCAGTAAAATACTCTAAATCTGGAGCAAATGACTACGGCAAAAATGCAACTAACTTATACGTTGAAATAAAGACCGTTTTAGGACAGCTCGAAGATAAGATAGGAAAATTGGATAAGGAATACGCAGAACGCAATTTGGTACTAAATAATCCAGAGGCAGTTCATTATACCTACTTGAGAATTTCAGAGTTGCAAAACAGGCTTTCTGCAATAAATAGGAGAATGAATGAGTTTGAAGAGCCGAAAATGATGAAGAAAGTTTTTGTAAAACTATTTCATCCTTCAGCCGAAAGAGCGAGGGTATTGAAACTCGCACATTATACGGAGGAACAGGAAAAGGCACTTAAAGAAAAGCAGGCATATGAGAATCTTGTAAATGTCGAGAGGCAGGAAAGCATAGCAAATAAGCGCGCATACTTAAATAGCAACAAGCGCACACTTGATAGTCTACGTCTTAGCATAGAAGAGATATTATCCATAATGTATGCAAAAAGATCAGACGAGGTTTAATTTCTGATCTTTCTGTAATGCTTTCCTTTTTTTGCAATATTTTATTTAAAAAGTGCAACTTACGTGGTGTGAATGTCAGATAGCAATCTTAATCAACTCAATTCAGGTCATCCAGAAGATGAAGCAGAGCGTATCCTAAGAATGACTGCGGTTCTTGCAGCATTAAACGAATCTCAAATAAGGATTTTAGACGAAATGAATTTCGAAAAAGTAATCGAAACTGCGATGGAAGCCGAAGCTGCAGTTAAAAACTTCATTAACTCAACGGACTATGAATCCGTGGATGTGGCATTGCAACTTGAACAGATAATTTACGCGCTTAACGAAATCAATTCTGCAATTGCAACTATAAATCCGAAGTTTTCAGATGCATTCGCAAACACCGAAGCCGAGCTTTCGGCCAAGCGTGAGGGAATAAAGGTGAAGATAGATATCGCTAATGAGTCCATAGAGAGCTTCAAGGAACTTTATTCTTCGCTTGTTAATCCATCTAATCTTTCGGGGAGGTATAAACAGGTAGAAGGTACAAATGAAATGATATTCTCTGCGGAGAAAGACATTCTGAATAGCATATCCGATAAGCAGACGAAACTGGAAAAGGAATTGAAGGACTTGCAAAAAGAATTTGAGATTGAAAATAGCAGAGTAATTCGTGAGCTTTTTTCAAAAGCCGCAGATAATAGTAACGTACTAAAGCAATTGCTTGATCAGTACAAATTCTTGGTACTCGAAAGAAGCAGATTTGAAAATCACAAAGCGAAATTGCTCGAAGAGCTCTCGCGCATGTGCAGGGAATTAGGAGTAGACATACATTCTCAAACGTTCGAAAACTCGCTTGGTAAATTATCAAAGAACTACAGGTTCGGCTATCCTGGAGTTGAATTGGTAAATAAAACAAAGGAAAAAGAACAGAAGCCTGCATCTTTGTCTCAGGAGGGTACTAGCAACAAAATAGGAGTAAAAATCGCAGAGTCTAAAGATGTTAAAACAACAGAAAAAGAGAACTTACCAAAAGTTGCCATTACCAGAGAGCAAGTAAATGAAATTAAGAAGCAAGCCGTTAAAGATTTCTTTGCGTTAAACGCGAGCAAAGCAAGTTTACGCAAACAAGATAATAAGCTTGATTTTGCAAGAAAGCAATATGTTGACATAAGTTATGCATTAACCAAGGCAGAGCAAGAACTAAAACACATGAGCGAAAATGTGCCAAAAGTCGCAAAGAAAGGACTTGCAAAACTATTCAGAAGCAAAAAGAGAATGCAAGTAGATATGCACGCAGCAGAAGGAAAAGTAAAAACCCTGCAAGCTGAATTGGCAGGAGCAAAGGAATCATTTAGCGTTGTGCTTAGTGGTCTTACAAATGCCACTCATGCTAAAAACGACAGCGTAGAAAATTACATCCTGCATTTGGTAGAATATCACAGAAAGGCAAAGGAATACGGTAGTTTTGGAGTTGCCATAACAGATAGGATATACAATGAGACTCTAGACAAAGCAGGAGTTCCAGAATCAACAAAAAAGGCAATAATGCAGAAAGTTGACAAAATTAGGCAAAGTAGTTAAAAAATGCGGCGTCTTTATTTCAACTTTCTATAGCTGGAGATTGGGCTAGATAGTCCATGTAGCAAATAGTCATTCATCCAGTAACTACTTTTTAAATCTATAATGGATTAATAAATTGGTATTCTATGGTAGAGAAAACTTTAGAAAAAACAGCAGAATCTAAGAACTCGAAATTAGTAGAGGAAGACTATATAAATTTCAAAGAATTCAAGAAGTACCTTGCAGAAAAGTGGATTGCGATTAAAGGAAAAACCCTAGAGAATCTTTACCATAAGGCAATCGACATTAAGGATGAAAAGAAAAGCTTGCAAGCGAATTCGGAAGAGCTAAGAAAAATATCTGCAGAACTTGCATTAAAACCGTCGTATATGGCTAGGTTAAGACAGCGACACCATAGGAAGGAATTAGAAAAAGAGGAAAAAGAATTACTAAAGAAGATTGATAACGGAAAGAAGGAGTTAGAAAGAAGCAAAGAGAAATTAGATGATGCTCTCTTCAATGCAGTTGCAAACGAAATCTGCATTTTGAACCACGAGGTAAAAATATATAACGAGACAAATCCTTACGCCAAAGAGCACCTTAATGTGGCTCATTCGCTAGCAGATGATTTAAACAAACGCGAAGAAGTAAGATTTTTCCAAAAAGCAAAAGCCTACTATGCTAAATGTGATGAAAGATTCCCAAAAATGGTAGTAAATGCAGCATATAAATCAAATACCGATGTGGAACTACCGTTTGAGTTTATGAGCAAGCAGGACTTTGCAAAATACGTGGAAAAAACGTATGGTAATAAAAAGTCAAAGGAAGGCAAAAATGAGGAAGTAGAACGTTTGTTTGCTAAATACAACAAAGATTGAGACACCGAAAAACATTACTAACATTTTTCGCGCTTACTTTTAAATAAATTTATCTACTGGTTTAGTATTTCTACTTTTCTATTGCATTATAGCATATGCACAACAAGCAAATAGCGAGCATGCTTGAACAGATAGCGTACATGCTCGAGCTTGATGAGCGCAAGGACCGCTTTTTTGAGATACGCGCCTACAGGAAGGCAGCACTGACCATAGGAACGATGCAGGAAGAAGTAGAAGAAATATTCAAGAAAGGGGGAATATCCGCACTTTTGGAATTGCAAGGTGTAGGGCAGGGCATAGCGAAGTCTATACAGGAATTATTGACTACTGGAAAGATGGAGAAATTCGAAGACCTCAAGGAAAAATATCCCATAGACTTCGAAAACCTCATGAAAATACCAAACTTCGGCGCAAAGCGCGCGTTTACATTATACAAAGAATTGGGAATAAAAGACGTCAATTCGCTTAAAGCGGCGTTGGATTCGCATAAGATACGAGAATTGAAGGGTTTTGGAGAGAAGAGCGAGGCTGAACTCGCAAAAGGCATGCAATTCATGGAGAATTCGGAGAAACGTATGCCACTGGGCGATGCTCTCCCGATAGCAGAATCGATAATCAAGAAAATACGAGGCTCAGGTCTTGCGGAGAACGTCGCTTTGGCAGGTTCGTCAAGAAGATGGCGTGAGACAGTAGGAGATCTAGATATTCTTATTGTGGCAGAAGAGAATCCAGATCTTACAAGATTTCTTACCAAAATGGAAGAAGTGGAAAGCGTGATAGTGAGTGGGCCTACGAAAGTATCAGTTAGGCTAACTGCTGGATTGAGCTGCGATTTCAGGGTAATAAAGAAAAGCAGCTTCGGGGCAGCATTGCAGTATTTCACAGGAAGCAAGAACCACGGAGTTGAAGTAAGGAAAATAGCCGTTAAAAAGGGATATAGCCTCAACGAGTACCAGCTTTCAGGAAAAGAAGGCAAGAACCTTGCAAGCGAAACAGAGGAAGAAATATACAATGCTCTAGGGCTACAGTACGTAGAACCCGAAATGAGGGAAGCTCACGGCGAAGTGGAGCTAGCGCAGCAGGGAAAACTTCCCAAGCTGGTGGAAAGAAAGGACATAACCGCAGACCTGCACCTGCACAGCAAATACACAGATGGTGCTGATAAGATTATAGAAATGGCGACCCACGCAGCTAAGCTCGGTTACGAGTATATGGGAATGACTGATCATTCGAAGAGCGAAAGGCAGGCAAGGGGCATGAACGATGAGCAGTTCGCGCAGTACTTCTCCGAGATTGACAAAGTAAACGACGAGCTCGAAGGAAAGATAAAGGTGCTGAAAAGCGGAGAAATAGACATACTGAAAGACGGCTCACTTGACCTTTTAGATAAGACAATGGACATGATGGATTATACCTTATGCTCAATACACAATAATCTGGAAATGCCCAAGGAGGAAATGACAAAAAGGGTCATAACCGCTATAGAAAGCGGTTACGTGAACATATTGGCGCATCCAACTGCAAGGCTGATAAACGAAAGAGAGCCCATAGCGATAGATTTAGATAAGGTGTTCGAGGCAGCAGAAGCAAATAACGTTGCGCTCGAAATCAACGCGTTCCCATCGAGACTTGACCTCAACGATGAGAACATATTCAAGGCACGCAAATACAAGGTTAAGTTTGCCATAAATACGGATTCGCACAGGCAGTTTCACATGGATTTCATGAAGTACGGGATAGGTACTGCCAGAAGGGGTTGGCTGGAAAAATCTTCAATTATCAATACGTTTTCCATGAAGAAATTCCTCAGTGCGATAAAATAGCAAGTACAAAGTGCTTTAAGTTTTTGCTGTGAAGTATTGGATTAAGGGAATGTTATGGATAATAATCTAAGGAATGCAGGTATTGCAGTAGCGATATTGGTAATACTAGGCATTGCATTAATGTTTACTGGGACAAGCTCAGCAAACACCGGAAACATAAACGTTGGAATAAGGCTTACTGACCCACCGCAGGTTCCTGCAGGAACCACCGCATTGAACATAACCTATTCTGGAATAGAGGTTCATGCAAACAAAGGGGCAGGATGGTTCAACGTGCCAAATACTGGTGTTCTAGATCTTCTTTCTCTGGTTAACTTTAGCCAGCTTCTAGGCACCGTATCTTTACCTAATGGCAGTGCAATAGATCTCGTGAGGTTTAACGTAACCAGCGGTACAATAACAATAAACAACACTGTATACAGCCTAACAATACCGAGCGGCCGCGTGCAGACTAGCGTCGAATCATCTGCATTGAACAATTCAAGCAGCATACTTCTGGAGCTGAATCCAACTGTGGCGAGCATTTTCACAAATAATGCAACCATATTCGTGCTTGTTCCTTCATTAAGGGGAGTAGTGCTTGGAAGCGCAGGTAATGCCAACGCAACCCAGGAAAGGCAAAGGCTGACTGTAAGAGAGCACGATGCGCTGGATTCGGTAAAGGCAAACATTTCAATAGTAAACGCGACGATATCTACAGCGAACAATTCAACTACTATAAAAGTGTTCGTTAAGAACAACGAGAATACAAGCGCACTGATAAAGGGCATGCTCATATTCGGCAACTTCTCAACGAAATCGAATAACACTGCTCTTGCAATGGCGCAAGCAAAAGTTCTCGGCGAGCTGAAGAACCACATGATAGAGGATAACGCTTGCTTCAACGCATCCACAATAAGCGAGATTAATGCGAGCATATTGTCTATCAACAGCACCATAAGGAACGAGTCAAGTCATAGGAGAATTGTAGAGCAGGAGAAATTTGACCAATCTGGGGACGTGCACGTTGGGGTTAACACTTCACTAAACGTAACCGGTGGGTTCAACCAAAGCTCGAACCAAAGCGCAAATGCTACGGTAACATCTGGAGACAGACAGCATGCGAACCAAACAGAAAATTCATCGAATAGCTCGGATGGCGAACAGCACGGCAATGTAACTTCCTCAAGCGGACAGGAAGTGCACTCCTCTGACATATCCGAATTCAATTCACATCAATTCGGGAATGTAAACATAAGCATAAACACAAGCGCGTGCAACACATTCAACGTCCAGGAAGCAATTGCACACGCAAAACAGCAAATGCAGGAATACCAAAGCCATCTGCAGGAACAGCAATCTTCTCTGCGCATGCTCACTATACAGATAGGAGCTAACGGCACGCTGTCCATACCCTCTGCAAGTGAAGACTTTGCAGACAACGCAAGGGGAATGAACATGAGTGCTGGGCAGACAGTTGAGCTGACATTCTCAGGAAGCTTGGATACTGCGCAAGGACACATGATCCTGGCATTCGCCCAGGGTGGCGCATACAGCATAAGAATTGTTGGAGAAGAGGGCGCCCACGCCCAGATGAACGTGACTGCAGGCTAATCGCCTGCTCTCACGGGCAAAACTATAAAAACAGCAAAAGGCATAAGGATAATCTATGCCAGGATGGCGGAATCTGGTAACGCGCCGGTCTTGAGTTATCTCAAGAGCTGATTAGATGATGCGAAACAAGCAAACCGGTTCCCTTACGGGATTTAGGGTTCAAATCCCTATCCTGGCGAACTAATTGTTACTATTTCTTAATCTGGCAGTCATTTGGTCAGAAAAATCAAGGAATGACCTCAAAGCCATAGGTAAGAATATTTCGTCTAGAATTATCTCAAAAGTAGAAAGTATAAAGGATAATCCATTGATATTTGTCAAGCACCTTCAAGGAGTTCCATTATACAGTCTTAGAGTTGGTGATTATAGCGTGATTTTGGATATACGAAATCAGAAAATGGCGATATTAATTGTTAAAATAGGGCATAGAAATGAGATTTACAAAGATCTTTAAGTAGCCTCGCTTCGTTTGCTGCGATAGAATGATAATATAAGAATAGGTTTTTATTCTTTGAACATCAAGTAAGCGTGATTACATGGAACAAAATGCTATGATTCTTGTAGCAGCAGTTGTTGTGATAGTCGTTATTGCAGCAGGCGTACTTTTGATGAATTCTCCAAGTACCCCATCAGGCGCACAAACGTCAACTATCGGTAATGGCACATCCCAAAACGCGCCATCACAGGGCTCATCTAATACGTCTGGCAGCGGTTCAACTTTTAATTCGTCAATCGGATTGCAGAATCTGCTTGCGGCTAACTGCGGCGCAGGTAATTCATGCCTGAGCAAGAGTGAACTCGAGGCGATGGTAGGCCCTGTTACAGGTTACAATGCAACATCGACCACAAATCCTGGTGCAATAGCCGTCTTAGTGGGCGCAAAAGGCGTAAACTCGTCCATATTATCCGGCAACGTGACTGAGATATGGGTAGTTGGCGCAAATACGACATCTACAAGCCCGCCTATGGCTGTGCTAGAACTAGTGTATCAGTCCCCAGTAGCCCAAAAGATATATGCAAGTCTGCTAACCAATTCTGGAATTGCCATGTACAACGTAACCAACTCCACTCTGAATGGGTTGACTTATTCCTACAGTGGGGCACAGAGCCAATATGGTTCAGGAGCAACGCTATTCGGATACAAAGGCAATGAGATAGTGTACTTCTGGTCTATAGGTAAATACGTGGATGCACAGACTCTTGCAACAGCAATAGCTTCGGATATGCCATGAAGGCATATCCATTTTCTTTTTATTCATCCTACTTCTGTTTTTTCAAATGCATACGCAGCTATCAGTATCATAATCGCAGATGCAACTAGCAATACTGCAGCGTCTAATACCAAAGGCATAGATGCGCTTCCGGTCAATGCGCCGCGCAGCCCATCTACTCCATAAGTCAATGGGTTGACATAGGATAGGTACTGAACTATAGCTGGCATTCCAGACATCGGGAATATGGCATTTGAAAGAAAGAACAGCGGAAAAGTAAAGAAGCTCGTTATGAGCTGGAAACCTTGGAAGTCGTTAATTACTGATCCGAATATCAATCCCAGGCTTATGAAAGTTGTCGCTATCAGCAACATGAAAAGCACTGCGATCAACAACGAAGCATTGCTGCTCAGGGTGAACCCTAGAGGTATGGCTATCGCCACTACAAGTATGCTTTGCAACACCGCAGTTGTCGCACCTCCGGCAACTCTTCCGATCACGACTGCGGTTCTAGAATTTGGCGTGACTAGTATTTCCTTAAGAAATCCGAACTGTCTGTCCCACAGAACTGCAGTTCCGGAAGCTATTGCTGTGAACAGAAGCGACATGCCAATCACTCCTGGCACAAGATATTCAAGATAACTGCTATTCCCTATATGCACTAGATTATTGAAACCAAGTCCGAAGCCAACCATGAAGAATAAAGGAAACATCAATGTACCTATCACTCTCGATTTGGCCCTTACAAATCTTTTTACGTCTCGTAGCCAAAGCACGTATATCGCGTTAGTGTCCATATTCATCTATTCCTCCTTACTATTCTGGACCTCATCGTGTCTTTCCAGCTTCCCTCCTCTTCGCGTATCGTCTTTCCAGTGTAATGCAGGAATACGTCTTCCAAGCTCGGCTTGTGCAAGCTTATCGATTCGATTTCAGCATTTACATTCTGCGCTATCATTACCACTTCGGGTATCTTCTTCTCTCCTTCTTTTACCGACAAATCGATGAAACCGTCATGCTTTTTCATATGATGAATCCAGCCTTTTCCAGAAAGTCCCTTCTCAAGCAGATCAGAATTCTCGGTTTTCACCGAAACCACGTCACCCCCTAACGTATTCTTCAACTCTGTTGGGGTTCCCAATGCGACTATTTTTCCATGATCTACAAACGCCACCCTGTTGCACAGGAAATCAGCCTCTTCGATGTAATGCGTTGTAAGGATGAGTGTTACGTTGTGCATCGCATTCAGCTTCTGTATGTAATTCCACATGTGTCTTCGAGTTTGCGGATCAAGCCCTATTGTGGGTTCGTCGAGGAACAGCACTTTAGGCTCGTGAAGCAATCCGCGTCCTATTTCCAGACGCCTTTTCATGCCCCCGGAATAGTTTTTGACTAGAACATCTGCCTTATCCTCAAGTTCCACCAATTTAAGCACGGAATTTATCTTTTCCGTACGTTGTTCATCACCCATCTTGTACAGTATGGCGTGAAACTCGAGATTCTCCCTTCCAGTCAATTCCTCGTCAAGCGACGGGTCCTGAAATATTATTCCTATGCTTCTACGCACCGAATTCTGGTCTTTTTTAATGTCGAATCCAGCAACCTTCGCATTTCCCGAAGTTGGGGGCAGTATTGTGGTAAGCATCTTTATCGTGGTTGTTTTTCCAGCACCGTTTGGTCCAAGTAGTCCGAATATCTCCCCTTCTTTTACCTTGAACGATATCCCATCGACCGCTTTTAGGGTTCCAAACTCTCTTCTAAGCTTGTTTACTTCTATCATGTCGCTCATGCAAAAACCTATTTTATCCTGCTAATTCTCTTGTTTATTTTTTCTATCCTCGTCTTGTATGGTGTGAGTTTTCCTTTACTGCTCTGCATCAATTCCTCTAGGTACGTCACGTTGCTTTCCATGTTCTGCAGCACGTCGTCAATTTCGTTTACTGCCTCGTGGCGCATTCTGTACGCTTTGGCCAATTCATACTTGCCATCATCACGCTTATTCAAAATCTCCTCTTGGGCGAGTTGTTCCAGCAACGGGTAAAGTGAACCTGGGCTAGGCCTCCACCATCCATGGCTCATGTCCTGTATCTTATTCATTATTTCTATCCCGTTCATCGGCTTTTCCTCCAAAACTCGCAATACTGTAGGTCTTAGCCATCCTCTCTGCCCCAAGCGCATCCTCCATGTTTTGTCGCTTATGTGCTTTCCGAACATGCCCAATGCATCATTTGCGTTGTCTATTGCCTCGTCAAGTTTGTCTTTGTATCCTTTATCCATAATACCTCCTCATTTATTCGATATCAGTTATTCGATATCTAATATCCGATATAAGTATAAAAAGCTTGCTGATCGCAACTTTGATACGCGTATCCAGATAACGATTTAAATTTGTACTGTAAAACCAGAATGTTAATATGGTCAAGCATTCCGAAGAATCACTTACTTTACAGTCCGCGATGGAATACCTCATGACCTACGGGTGGGCAATCCTCATAATAGCAGTAGTCCTCGGAGCACTGTTTCAGCTCGGAATTTTCAACGCATCTACCTTTACTCCAAAGGCGCCCCCAGGCGCATGCCATGTGTTCAGGCCAAACGGCCCAGGAACTACCTCGTTTATAAATACTCAGGGAATCTGCAACGGGGAATTGCCGCAGTATGTTGCGTTATTTAGCAATCCCTCAAAAACTTCAATATCGATACCATCATCAAATTTTCCCATAGGGACTAATTCGCTAACTATAACTGCATGGTTTAGAACAACCCAAAAGCAGGTTTATCCATACCTGTTAAGCTACGGCAGCGGAAGTGCAAATACCGTGATTATGGGAGTTTACGATGGCGACGTTTACTTCGACTCTGGCGGGAACGGTTACCCTATAATAATAAACGCTGCTGACAACGCATGGCACTTCGCGGTCGTTTCCCTTGTCGGCGGGACCGGAGGCATAACAGTTTGCCTTGATTCTACATGTAGCACGTCTTCTCTTGCAATCATACCAAAAATACAGGGCACCAGCACGGGCATGATAGGTGGCGGAGGAACAAACTACTTCGATGGCAGCATATCGAACATACAATTCTACAATACCACATTGACTTCAAACGAGATAAGTGCGTTGCACAACGAAGGAATAGGAGGTGCGCCAATTAAGCTCAACAATCTCGTTGGTTGGTGGCCTCTAAACGGAGACACGAAAGACTATTCCGGCAATAACTATAACGGGGCTGCATCAGGCATAACATTTACGAGTAACTGGGAATCGGGTTATTCCGCACCTTAATATATTTTGATGCAAAAAGTGTGAATGATGGC
The DNA here is from genome assembly GCA_021789155.1 of Microcaldota archaeon. GTDB lineage: Archaea > Micrarchaeota > Micrarchaeia > Micrarchaeales > CABMGC01 > JAJYJW01. The sequence continues at coordinate 27,456 of JAJYJW010000004.1, read as the reverse complement.
TAGGGAAAGAAACAAGCTTCAGTCCGCGATGGAATACCTGATGACCTATGGCTGGGCGATATTGATCATTGCTGTAGTATTGGGCGCTTTGTTTCAGCTCGGAATCTTCAACGCATCTACATTTACACCTAAGGCGCCTCCAGGTTCATGTCAGGTATTTAGGCCAAACGGTCCATATACAACGTCGTTCTTGAACTTAGAAGGAATTTGCAATGGCGAACTTCCCCAATACGTAATGGAGGCAACATCTACTTCTGCAGCAATAACCGTAACCCCAATAGCAGCACTTGAACCTTCTAAATTTACCATAAGTCTTTGGTTTTATCAAACAAGTATGGTATCTGGTGGAGGGTACCCTGGAGCAATTGGCGTATATTCGAGCTATGTTCAAGGTTATCAGGTTCTTCTTGGGTACGCCCCTGATCCTGCAACGCCTGGAATAACCGTAGGGAACGCAGGAATAGAGCACTACGAGAACATAGGTACTGGCACATACAAAGCAGGCAGTTGGAGCCATTTCGTGGCTACATTCGATGGCAATTTAGTTTCAGCATACTTCAATGGCAAATACATATCTTCCACTACTGCTGGAGGCATAACCTATTCTGGAGTGGGTAGTTTCTACGTGTTCAGGAATGCGGGCAACGTAAGAACATACATGTCTAACCTGCAATTCTACAATGCGTCTTTATCCGCGAACGAGATAAGCGCATTGTATAATGAAGGCATTGGCGGTGCACCAGTTCAGCTCAATAATCTTGTAGGGTGGTGGCCTCTGAATGGGGATGCGAAGGACTACTCTGGAAACAATAACAACGGAGTTCCAACTAGCATATCATTTACAAATAATTGGGCATCGGATTATACTCCTCCCTGAACATTTTGTTTACCTTGAGCTAGGCGTCCATCAAGTGCATCGTTTATGCCTCTCTTATAATTGACATATATCAATACAAACGCCGCAAGAAACGCAGAAATTATAATTTCTATCCCGTATTTGCTGCCCCATTCATTGCTCATCTTTAATGCAGAGCGTGCATCTTTGAACCCTTGCACGTATTTATAGATGTTCAGTACCTCGAAAGCAACAGATATGAAAGCACCGAATGCTGTTGATACGTTCTTATGCTCTTTATACACTAATACTGCGTTGATTGCGAGGGGAAGACCAAAAGTTATTATCATCAGTCCGAAAACGAGGAATGAAAAACTCGTTGCGAATACGAACGAGGCATAGGGTATATAGTTAAGGTAGAACAGCATATATGATATTACAGTTGCAATAACGTATGCCATGATGAAGAAAGACATTCCGAGAGAGACATAAGATAATGCCGTACTTATGCCAGGTTTAATCTTATTCTTCCTTGCAGCACCTATATTCAATCCACAATAGTAAGCTCCAAATATGGCAAAAACAAAATTCACAATTATCTGAAAGACGAGTATTAGAGAAGAGAGTAACATCTTATCACACAATGAAATTCCGCATTTTAAATACTTTCTCCATAAAGGTCTTTAATTCCTCTGCTTTGTACGTAGCCGCTCTTCGCCAATCCGTGCTTGTATGCAGCATGGACTATTATGAACGAGATTAGTACCGCGACTATCAGGATTTCTGTGCCAGAGCGTTCTCCTTCTCTGTTTCCGTTGACAGCAGCTACTGACGATTTGAAGCTCTCTGCATACATGGCTATGTCAAATATTTCAGCAGCAGTGTTGTATAATGCTATGAATATACTGCCAAGGCTTCTCTTCTTTATTGCGACTGCTATTGATTGTATGGTCACGACCAAGCCGAACCCTATTATCATAAGTCCGAATACCAGAAAATCCAGGCTTGCGGTGAATATGTAAGTGGAATAGGAAACGTAGCCCATGTAGTAGCCGAAATATGCAAGCACGTATGCTACAACATACGTCATTCCAGCGAATGCCAAGCCTAGACCTGCATACGATCCGGCCATCATCAGATCCGAATAGCTTCCTTGTTTTTTGAGCATGCCTATGTTATACCCGCTAGCATATGCATTCCAAATTGATATTCCGAAATCGAATAGCAATATGAGGATTTCTAGTATCATCTCAGCACATCAAGGATATATCCTGTTTATCATTCTCGGGAAGGGTATGGCATCGCGTATATGGTCCAAATCCAATAGCCACTTTATCACTCTTTCGGTTCCAAGGCCAAATCCGCTATGCGGAACAGAACCGTACTTCCTCAAGTCGGTGTACCATTCGTAATTTTTCTCGCTTAATCCCATTTCCTTAATTCTCGATTTCAGTTCGTTGTAATCCCATATCCTTTCGCTTCCTCCTATTATCTCGCCGTGTCCTTGTGGTGCCTGAAGATCCGAATTGAGTGCGAATTCAGGGTCGTCAGGGTCTGCACGCATGTAAAACGACTTTATCTTAAGCGGCCATTTGTAAATGAACATAGGTTTCTTCTCTTCCGCAGTCAGCATGCGCTCGTCCTCAACTCCAAGATCGTCAAGCCATTCCTTCTTCACGCCTTTCTTGTTTAATTCCTCAAGCGCTTGCGAATAAGTCAACCTTTTGAAAGGAGGTTTTATCGCCTCTAGCCTCTTCTTATCTACACCCAGACTCTCAAGCAGAGGGGTTTGCTCTTTTACTATCTTTCCACAGAGATACGACAGAAGATCCTCCTGCAGATCCATGTTGTCTTTGTTTGAGTAATACGCAGCCTCTACTTCGAGGTGCCAATACTCCGCAAGATGCTTTATTGTTCTAGATTTTTCTGCCCTGTAAGATGGCACAAGGCAATAAACCTTCTCGAGCGCGCTGATCTCTACTTCCAAATACAACTGAGACGATTGCGTAAGATAGGCTTTTTCCCCGAAGTAATCGAGAGCGAACATATCCGCTCCGCTTTCTCCTCCGGCTTTTGTGATCAAAGGCGGCGTAACCTCCCAGAACTGATTCTCAAAGAAGTAATCCCTGAAGTACTTGAATACCATTGCGCGGAAACGCATTATGTCAGTCATTTTCCTGCTGCGCAGCCACAAATGCCTGTTATCTAGCAGCAATTCTGGGCTTTGATATTCTGTTATTGGGTATGGCTCCGCATTCCCCACCAATTTCATCGTTTTAATCTCTAGCTCGAATCCGGTAGGCGCGCGCTTTTCCTCCTTCACCGTTCCGTTAACTATGATGCTTGCTTCTATGTTCGCATCTCCCACCGCTTTCCAGCTTTCATCAGCAGTAACTCCTTTTTTAGCAGACATTTGTATTATTCCAGTGCTGTCCCTCAGTACTATGAAGAATATGCTGCCGCTGCTCCTTTTCCTGTATACCCATCCGCGTAGTTCAACTTCCTTTCCTACGTTTGAACCGACATCAGAAACATGCATGCTTTCACTACTGGTATATGCCTGTTAAAGTATATAAAAACAGAGTGCTATTTCGAAAGTATGCACGGCTTGCTAAGATTTAGATTGCATGTTTTAGACATGCTTTGCTTCCCGTATTTTGCATACAAGGTTACGTTCCATGATTCGTTAATATCCGATAGCTTTGCGTCTATAAATGCGAACGAGCTTGCATCCACGTTTGCGCAGGTTATGTTCTTACCTTCGTCTAAGCCAGATACTATTATGTTGCAGCTGTAGTTCCTGTTATTCCACCAATCGTTGCCTATGTCCTTGTTGAAGGCTATCCCCAGATATCTGAAGTTTTTGTCATTTCCGGCCGAATTCACTTTGACTAGTATAGTAATGTTGTCTGGTTGAGTCGAATTCTGCATTATGGCGTCTGCCCTCGAATAGTGCGTATTCGTGGTGGCGAAATATGATGTTATGCTATTGAATACGCGTTCGATGTAACTCCCTATGCTGTTCAATAATCCGTAATATTGGGTGTTATGCGCCTGAGTGCTTGTTGCGTATGCGAATTGCGTTGATGAAATTATAAAGAGCATCAATGCTATTACAATACCGTTTACAAATCTCATAGAACCAGATGTTCACTGAATTAATTGGTAAATTTGTTTATTTGCGGGGCTTTAAATACTAAATTGCAGAATCGTTTTCTGCCCAAAATATTTAAATACATCATAGCGCACATCTGAGTGGACGTGCGCCTTAAATGCATCTATCTTCTTGCTTTGCTTTTTGACTTCTTTACGGTTCTCTTTGCCGCTTTCTTTGCTGCCTTCTTGAGCCTGCTCGTCTTCTTTACTTTTCTATATGCCTTTCCAACTTTTCTAGTCTTCTTTTTTACATTTTTTTGCATTTTTATCACTCAGCATCATTCAATTTTTATTTCGCGTTCGTCGTCGCCCCCCTTTAATTTTTCCATTCTTATTTCTATTATTCCATTGGTATACTTCGCAACTATGCTTTTCTTCTCAACTTCCGAAGGGAGGTGCACCCGCTTGAAATAATTCCTTGACTGTTCATATCCCTTTGCGGATATCTTGAGTATGTTCCCAGCAACCTTTACAGTTATGTCGTCTTTCCTCACTCCAGGCAACTCAGCAATTACGGTTATCTCTTTCCCGTTGTCTATTACATCAACAAGCGGCTCTCTCTCATCTGTTAACCTTGCTCCTGCTGGAGACTCCTGCACGTTTCCAAATCGTTCAAGCATGGGTTTTCCGTCTTCTCCAAATTTAAGATTGAAACCGTAGATTATCGGAGAACCTCGTTCAATCTCGTCAGGATCTATCTGCAGTTCCCTAAAAATAGATCCGAACATTCTTAGCAGATCACTATCGCTCCATTTAAAATCATTTGATGGAATGCGCTCGCTACTGCCACTCTTGCTCGGCTTCTTTTTTCCCATGCTTACCAAATTTACCTTTTTACATCCAATTATTTATTCCTTTCTGCGCATTTGAAGATGAAGCTTTGGATATGGATTCAGCGAACTTTTCTATCCTTTCCCTCGAAAAGCCATGCAAATCACACATGAATTTCACTATTCCGTCAACGTCAGGTTTCGAATCGTCCATTGCATTTTGCAATTTCTGGAAATCTATCTGAACAGTTTCCGGCTTTAAGAATATCTCCTGCACTTCGTTCGCGAAATCTGACATATCTACGCTGTACTTTGTCTTAACATATGCAACAAGGTCTTCCAAAGTCTCGACGTTTTTCACAATCTTGAGCGCGGTTTTTGGTCCTACTTTGTTTATCCCCTCGTTAAAATCCGTTCCCATTAGCATGCCCATCCATACAAGTTTCTTCCTGCTGATTTGCAACGACGAAAGAAGTTCGTCAAGAAGTACCAGTTCAGGTTGCACGTTTACAAATACGTTTTTTCCGGGAAGTTTTCTTCTTCCGCTTATGGTAAGATTTCGTGTAACTACGTTGGCACCGAAGAGGAATACGTCATAATCCTGGCTTGCAACTGAGTATGCAAAACCTTCAGATACCATGCGCGATGCCTGGGCTTCTCCTTCTCCTGGAGCTTGCACTATCTGTATTCCCATAAGCTTCATAAGCTCCTTTCCCGATTCGACTATGCTTTTGTTAACGCGCGAGCTTGCCATCGCCTTGGTTCTCGCTTCTTCAAGGTCGCCGTTTTCCTTTGCCTTCTGCCAACTTTCGTATGCTGCTTGCCTATGCGACATTCTTGCAGCTATGGTCTTCGATTTAAGCCTATGCGGAAGACCATCGAATACGAATATTGGCTTAACTCCAGCAGCGATCAAATTCTGCGTTCTGTAAAAGATTCCAGACAGATGGCTGGTTACATTGCCATTAGCGTCCATGAGGGGCGTTCCATCCGGCTGTCTTATTATAGACAAGAATTGGTACAGGGTGTTGTAAGCATCTATTGCAACTATCTTTCCAGAAAGGTCGTTGATAGATATAGTGCGCTTTACGGGAGCAACTACACTACCTAACGCAACGGCCATTCAGTTCTCCCCATCAACGTCATCTTTATCGTTTTCCTTCTTAAAAGCGGCATCCCACAACGTTATTGGTTCGCTTCGCTTAATGCTAACTTCAGAATTATCCTGCACGACTTTGGTGGTAAGCTTTATCCCAAGCTCTTTCTCCAACTTCATCCTTGTAGTCTCGCTCGGCAATGTGCTTTCCTTTTCTATCCTTACTAAATTGCTTTCTTTCTCGTTTATTTTTTCCGCTAGAACCTTGAGCTCAAGTCCCATTTTTTCTCGCGCTTTTCTTATTATCTGCCCATAGTGCTCTACTATGTCTTCTTGCACCTCTTGCGTATTGCCTGCATTCCTATGCGTTGTTTTAGCATTATTCTGATCCGTGTTCGACGCAAGGATCTTCTTTCCCCTTGAGCATTCTGCGCACAACCAAAGGTTCGCTTCTTCTATTCTAGTAAGGTAAAGCTTTTCCGATGATTTGCCACAAACTTCACAGGTATCCAATCAAACACCAATATTAGTTTCAATTGCAACAATAAATAAAGCTTGCATTCAAAGCATTAACATGGGTCTTTTTTATTTCTTGTCTTGTCATACTAAGATGATTTGATGGATAAGCGTGCATTCTCTGCGAAAAACGTGGCTCTCGTTGCGATAATGGCGGTGTCGCTAATGGTGATTGGCGCATTGCTTTACTCTGGAATAAGCTATCTGTGGAAAGCATCGCTTACTATATTGGTCTTGTATGCGTTGAGCAAATACACTGCGAGAAGCATCAATGCAGAAAGCATGTTCGGCGCATACTTGCTAAGCAGCAAGAAAGGCATATCTACAATATACAAAATAGCGGATTCGCATCCAAAGCTGTGGAACGCGTTAGCTGACTGGGGAATGGTAATAGGATTCGGCGCGGTCGCAAAATACTTTTTCAAAAATATATCTAAGAAGACGGTAATCATCGGAATAGTGTCTATACTTTTCGTTCTTTACATAATGCTTCCGTTTTCTTACCTTGCGTTCAGTTTCATAAACCTGCCACAGACAAGCTCCGGAAGCGTTTCAGGACAGCAGGCAACCGGCATAAACATCGCAGCATATGCATTGACTGCGATAGCAGTAATTGGAGGGTTCGCGGGGTTCATTGCAGCAACGTTGGTTTACAGTTCGTGGAGCATACTATATTCAATAGCTGCATTCGCCGCAAGCGCAGTCCAGAGCACTCCAAATTACGGTATTATAGCATCGCAAGCGCCCGGAGTGGCACCGATAATCCCCGGCATAAACATACCTTTGGCCGCAGGGGTGATAGCATTGGCCCTTATTCTAGTAGTGCATGAATTCTCGCATGGCATTCTTGCCAGGGTAGCAAGGATAAAAATAAAGAGGGTCGGACTTTTGGTTTTCGGATTAATACCTATAGGCGCATTCGTAGAACCAGAGGAGAAAAAAGTGAAGAAGCTGAAGAAGGATCTTAGCAACAGAATATTCATAGCAGGCGTTTCGGCAAACATGCTTACTGCAATGCTGTTCTTCGTTGTCATGATGTTTTTCGCGCTGTACGTAATCCCAAGCATAATGACTCAAAGCGTAGTTGTAACTGCCGTTGAGGCTAACTCCCCAGCGTACAATACCATACCCGTAGGATCTACAATCTTGGAATGGCAAGGCGTTAAGATAAGCAACATAAGCAGCTTTGTAGGTGTAGCGGGTCTGGACAAGCCGTTCAACAATATTAGTGTCGTGACAAACAAGGGAACTTTCTCGTTGATATCAAATGCAGCCGGGAAAATAGGGGTTTACGTGAATGAACAAAGCTTTCCAAAGCAGGGAATTCTTTCTGGAACAGGTTATTTCGCGTATTCTGTTGCGGCGCTCTCATTTCTTTTAAGCTTCCTGATAGCGGTAGTGAATCTTCTTCCAATACCTGGATTTGACGGCTTCAGGATTTATGGATCCGTGATGAGCAAGAAGAATCTGCGTTTGCTTGGAAGCATTGCAATACTCGCTTTGGTAATAAACGCGTTGCCGTGGATATGGCATGCGTGATAACGCATGCGTTTTACCAAGGCACTGACTTTATATGTATTAAGTATGCGAATCTGTTGCCCATCACGTGCATGAATCCCGTAAGTATGAATGCGAATAGCATCCCATAGCCTTCTGGAAGGTGCCCAAGCGGGTATGATAACGCTATTGCGAAAAGGAAGAACAGATATTGGTCGAAAAACGCGAAGCTATCCCCAGAGCTCTTGCCCATTCTTCTTTTAATGAAGCTTCCTGCCATGTCTCCTAGATGCGTTCCAATGCTCTCGGTTATGCCTATGAAGAGCATGTAAGGGAAGAAGAAGGATATAATGAATCCGGTAAAAGTGCCGAGGAGAACTCCAGACATGAAACCTCTTATTGTCTTGTTCTTTCCAAGTATAGGTTTCCCAAAAAGCAGTCTACCGCCGTCTATTGGTCTCGAGCCCTTGCCTCCGAATAATACTGGCACTGCATTTGCTACGTATGCCGGCAATACGTATATTATCGGATAAATGAATACGTTGTATATGTCGACCATAAAATCTACTTTTCCAGTTTACCCTCAGCTATCTTCGCAGATCCCCCTCCCTTGAATTTCGCCTGATACTTGCCGCGAATCGTTTCCACGGCGCTCTTTCCAGACTCGGTTCCGCACATGCATAACGCATCGTTGAAAACGTTGTGCAATATAACCACCGATTTGCCGTTTGTTTTTATTATTCCTTCTGCCAACGCGCGCATCATTTCGCGCGGAGCTCTGCCCATATCCAAATCTATAGAATCGCTGTTGCCGAATGAAGGTGCTATTTTATCCGAAATTGCATCTTTGTACATTTCCAGCTTTTTGTACAGCTCGCTGTAGTCATTTCTTCCTTTAGAAACTGCATTAGACGATTCGAACTTTTCTACGTTAAGCGTTACCGCAACTTTTGAGAGTTCTTCGTCTTCCTTTTGGAAGTAATCCAAGGCGGCACGCCCTGCGCAAAATTCCAACCTGTTTACTCCGTCATGCACTCTTGAGGAACCTATTACCTTTATTATGCCTATCTTGTTTTCCCTGTCGACCAGATGTATGCCGCCACATGCTTCGGCATCAACGAGTTTTCCGTCCTTTGTTTTAATTGTTACTATTCTCAGTACTTTCGAAGGAACCCCATGCCCTTGATATATGCCAAATCCGTACTTGGCTTCTGCGTCACTTCTATCGATATAGTTGACTTCGATGATTATTCCATTTGACACATAAGTGTTTGCAAGATTCTCTATGCTTTTGACTTCGTCATTGGACAGCTTCTCATAATGGGTTATGTCTATTCTGGCTTTGTCGAAATCTTTAAGCGTGCCTTCTTGCCATACGTGCTTACCAAGAATCTCCCTTGAGCATGCGTTTATGAGATGAGTAGACGAATGATGAACCATCAATCTTTCCCTCCTTTCTCTGTCGACTTTGCATTCTACGACTGAACCTATTGCAAATTCTGGAAGTGTGGAAACACTTTCGCTCATCACGTGCACTGCTATGTCGCCAGCTTTTTGTACGTCTGCGACTTCTATTCCAGATATTGTTCCGAGATCCGCTAGCTGGCCTCCACCTTCGGGATAAAATGGGGTTTTGTCCAGCACCACGTATTTGTCTTTTACAAACAAAACTTTGGATTGTGATTCAAGCGCGAAATCATAATACAACTGTTCGGTTTTTGGTAGCTGCGGCAAGTTTATCGGAATCTTGTTTGTTTTCTCCTTTTCTTTGAAATCCCCGATTATCATGTTCTCGTATAGGTTCGCCGGTAGCTCTATGCTCAGCTTATTGGAACCTACGTAATCTTCTATCATTTCCGGAGTTATGCCATAGCTTTCGTACATTGTTCTAAGATCTTTCGGCATCAAGGTTTTCGCTTTGCCCAAAGCGCTCGAAAGGACTTTCTTCGCTACCTCTCTGCTTTTAACGTATCGTTCTCTTTCGATAGATATTACCTTCGAGAAAATGCCCTGTGATGCTTTTAATTCTGGAAACATCGGCTCAAGCTCCTCCGCCATGAGTTGTGCGGCTTCCTCGAGAGTGAATCCGAATTCGTATCTGTCTATGAAGTCAAACGCTCTTCTAAGGAGTATCCTCAGATTGTATCCTCCACCCATGTTAGAAGGAAGTGCTCCATCAGATATCGCGAACAGTAACGTGCGCGTATGGTCGAGTATGGCGTAAAATGCTTTTATCCTGTTTATTTCAGCGAATTCATTATCGCTTATTCCTAACTTCTTCACTATTTGCATTTCCTTTTCTCTTGCGGAATTGCCTTCAGTGAGATCTATCATGCTGGTCATTTTGGAGAATTCGTAAAAACTCTTGTTGTCCAGATCGATGTGGATCTTGTTTTCTAATTTCTTTATTACGCCATCGAAGACCGAACGATAAGAGCTATCGTAGCCCTTGAGGAACCATAATAATCTTTCGAATCCAATTCCGACGTCAACTACCATCCCTTCTAATTCTTTGATATCATTGTTCGAATACTGGAATTGCGTAAATACGTTGTTTGTAAGTTCTAGGCCGTTCGCAAAGCTTTCCAAAGATGGGCCGAATTCTGAAAAGTCGCCCATAGCCCAAACGTCTTCGTGGTAAACTATGTCTTCTTTCTTTACGCCTATAACCTCTGTGAGAAGCTTGAAGTTAAGCTCCATCGTTTTATCCCGCCAATATCCGTCCTTTGGCCAATTGAACGAATGCTGTCCGAGCATCATGAAGCACGTGAAGTGCCTGCTCGTAACCCCAACGTTTTCTATGTCGTTGAAACGTAGGCACATCTGGGGAACTATTAGAGGGTTCGCAGGATATTCAAAACTCATTGCCCCGTTCTCTATTCTCTGGAAGTCTACTATGCTGGCTATGTTGAAATATAAGTCTTGGCGCCATCTGCTCACTACAGGATAGCGTTGCATTACTGTGTGACCGTTGTCCTTGAAAAACTTTGAGACCTTGCTCCAGAGGTTGACGTAGTTTGCATCGTTTATTTGATCTTTGAAAAAAGAATATTCCTCGTGATCTCCACATAGATCTCTGCTTGTTATGCTCCAAAAATACTTTCCGCACTTGCCGCAATGCTGTCTCTTGAACTTGTAATCGTCAAATAGCTTCACGAAATAATAATTTTTGTAATCCTTGCTGAACTCCTCCCTCAGCGATTCTTTGTTCAATCCTTTCTTGATTATTTCATCAAACATTGTACCACACTTTGCACTCTTTGCCGAAAAATCTGCAGAAGTTACACTTCCATTTTTCGCTTTCAGGCACAGGTAGCGCTTCTCTGCCACCGTTCCAGTATTCCAGGACAAAACCCAAATCCTTGTCCATCTCCTCCTTGTCGTAAGTCAATGTAGTGCTACTGAATACTTCGCCGCTATGCTGATCGATATACCTTAGTTCCATTTCATTGCTTATCTCTGGAAGCAATTTCAGCTCATTAAACATTAGTTCATAAGATGAATCAAGATTAATAAACTTCTCTTCAATGTTGAGCATTTGCAGCTGTTTTGTAAACTGATCGGTGAGCGTCATTTTCTCTATTCCGTATATCTTCTTGAAATTATCAAACGAATACGCACCAGATTTTACATCGTCTAGCATCTTCTTGTACAGCATCAACTGCACTTTGTGCCTCCGCATCGATGAGTTGCTTACTCCAGAGGAACTCGAACCGCTTCGCAAACTTCCATTCCTAGCCTTGGTTTTTACCTCTACAACAGTAGTCTTCCCATCTAGCATTTTCAATTCGTCTATTTTCCCAGATAACCTGTATCCGTTGACAGACCCATAAATCTTTATTTCCCTACCGACGCCTTTTTCCGTTAGGCTGAGCAAGGACATGTAGTTCTCGTATGATTCCTTACATAAGAAGTCGGCATAGTTTAGAGGGGTAGCATCAACTTCCACGCGCACCTTTTCTTCAAGTTTTTTGTGTATGTTTGAACCAGTTTTCATATACTGCGTTCTTTCCTTTCCATAAAGATACCCATATTCCATCTGGCGCTCGCACCAGAATTGCTCTGCTATGTCCGTTGCGAGTATTCCTCGCTTGTTCAACCTTATCAGAGCACTATTCATAACAATTCCACCAAAATATCAGACCGCCTATCACTCATCATAGCCGAGGCTCAGCGATTACCTCTGTCATCACTACCTATCCTTAGCGCAGAAAAGAATAATATAGCTTGCGAGTTTGATGCTCTTCGACTACTATTATTACTTAAGTCTTTCCTTCAAAATAAGAAGCATGGACCGGCTTACCAGAGACTACGACCTATTTATTTTCGATTGGGACGGAACGTTGAGCACGAGCACTTTCCTCGTCAAATTCACGCATTTCTTCAAAAAAAGATACAACATAGAATACGTTCTAAATCACAAGAAGGAATACAACAGGAGCTTCAAGAGGGTCAACATCAGCAAAAGCTCGTCAATATCGAGATTTGTGGATTTCTTCTATGAGATCTACGCGCACTTCATACGCCCTAAGCCAAGGGTTGATTCAAAGATGGTCCTCGAATATCTTAAAAAACGGAAGAAGACAATAGCATTATTGAGCGACGGCAAGCAAAGCAGGGTTTTCAAAGAACTCAAGATGCTTGGCATGCAAGAGTATTTTGACATAGTGGTATGCGCTGGAGCTCTTGGTTATTTCAAGCCAAACCCTACAGGCCTTAATCTGATAGTTAGGGAATTAAAGAAGAGCAAGAAGAGAAGCATTTACATCGGGGACATGGCAACTGACGTTTTAACTGCAAAATTTGCTGGGATAACTTCATGCAGCGTATGCGGCGGAGTAGACCCGTGTGAATTGATTAAGCGCGCAAAACCTGATTATAGTTTCACTAGCTTACGTGACTTTCTCAAAGCAATAAAGAAGTAATCAAGGCGCAGAGTAACTAGATTCCCAGCTACTGGTAAAGCTAACCGCGCGTATTACCTTGCCGTGATTATTGTTGCCAGAATAGTCCTTCGCATCGCCATTCAAAGGCCACCATCCTTGTATACTGCGTAATACTACTGGCGCCCCGCCTATCCCCTCGTTGTATAACGCTTTCACCTCATTGGCCGTAAGAGAAACGTTATACCACTGGATGTTTGCCAGGTATCCGCTGAAAAAGTATACCGATCCACCTCCGATAAAAGCGTAAGTTGCTTGAGGGTTAGGGGTAGCCAAAGATTGCGGAGTTCCAGCAACGCCGTTCATGTAACTTACCGCAACATGGGTAGTCGAATTGTAAGTAAAGCCTATCATTACCCATTGGTTTGCAGAATATTGAAGACTCGGATCCTGCCAGCAACCATTTGCCGTGCACATCCTAGGTTCGTATACGTTTGTCGAAACGGAATACGTGTTTATCTGCCCATATCCTATGGCGAATATGTCTGGATAGCTTGGCGCTCCGGGATTCTCACGAATCCACGCAAAAGCAGAAATATCCTTCTGAGTAGTCTGCGGAAATCCGCTCGTCTGACTAAATGATATGTTGCTCGTTTGCCCGTTGAATACTCCAACGTATTGGGGAAGTTCGCCGTTGCATACTCCCTCAAGATTGATGAATGAAGTCGTACCTGGGCCATTCGGTCGAAATACCTGGCATGCCCCTGGAGGTGCCTTAGGACTAAAAGTCGAAGCGTTGAAAATGCCGAGTTGGAATAACGCACCCAAAACAACCGCGATGATGAGTATCGCCCACCCGTAGGTCATGAGATATTCCATTGCGCTTTGAAGCTTGAATTTCATATTATCATCACGGTGCAGAATAACCCGATTCCCAGCTGCTTGTAAAAGATACTGCAGTTGGAACTCCGTTGTTATTGTTTCCGGAATAGTCCTTCGCATCGCCGTTCAGCGGCCACCAACCAACGAGATTGCTGAGTTTTACAGGCGCCCCGCCTATCCCCTCATTGTAAAGTCCAACTATCTCATTTGAAGATAAAGTGGTGTTGTAAATCTGCACGTTGGCTATCTTGCCATAAAACGGGTTTGCTGTAGGATTCGTTGTTCCGCATACTCCCGATCCTATGAACAACGGGCCTATGTTGGATTGTGCATCCAGCGTCAGAGCGGAAGGTGCAGAATTAAGGGATCCATCAGAACCTGTACTTCCCCCTACTCCGGTAGTAAGGTTGAATGAAGCGAAATACCAGTTTTGCAACGATATTGTGCCTATCGGAGCTGCAGGAGAGAAATCCCCGATGTTTTGCTGTTGGATACCGCCCAATATCTGTTTGTTGTAAATGCTTATGTATGCAGGTGTGCAATAGGCGCCGCCTTGAACGCTTCCATAATCCAATACCGATGCTGTGGTAAACTGGTTTACGTTAATCCATACTGTTATAGTTATTTTTCCGTTGGCAAACGGGCTTGACAAAGAAGTTGAAGCTGGAATCTTAATGTAACTTGATCCAGAAAATACGCCAACATACTGAGGCAGTTCGCCGTTGCAAATCCCCTGCAAGTTGATGAATGAGGTTGTTCCCGGGCCGTTCGGTCTGAAAACATGGCATGCACCAGGCGGAGCCTTCGGCGTGAAAGTAGAAGCGTTGAAAATGCCGAGTTGGAATAACGCACCTAATACTACGGCTATGATCAATATCGCCCACCCGTAGGTCATCAGGTATTCCATTGCGGACTGGAGCCTCAAGCGCATCTTATCAGACATATTTCATAATATGCGCTTATAAATTGGCATCTTGCCTAAATAACCTGCTAGGCGGTAGTAATATATATTTAACACTGCCAAATTCATGTGCTTAGAAGCTTAGGCTTCCTTTTTAAAAGGTTGTCTTGTTAAATATAAAGGTAGTGTTTATATGGCTAATGCATTTGAGGCAAAAAGTGACGTTCTGGTAGCGACTATAGCTGCAAAGCTCAAGGAAAAGGAAGTGCCACAGCCGGCATATGTTCCTTTTGTGAAAACGGGTGCGGGCAAGGAACGAGTTCCGAGCAGTCCAGATTTCTGGTATTTCAGATGCGCATCAGTACTTAGGCAGGTATACGTAAACGGGCCTATAGGAATATCCAAACTGAGAACAAAGTACGGAACGAAGAAAGGTCACGTAACCCACAGGCACCACCATATAGTTGGCGGAGGAAGCATAATCAAAGACGCATTCGATGCACTTGAAAAGCTCAATTTCGTAAAGAAGACGAAGGAAGGCAGGATTATGACGAGCGAAGGAAGGTCCTTCGTAGACAAGATAAGCAATGAATTGAATAAGTAATGTTGCGGTGCAAGAGATGAGTGATGAGCAGGCGTATGATGCGCAGGGAAACGAGGAAGAAGTAAGGAAGCGAAGGGAACAGCAAAGGCAGGTAGAATTGCAAAAAATGCAGCTTCTCCGCAGATATCTTACTCCCGAAGCGATGGAACGCATGGTCAACGTTTTGCGTGCTCATCCAGATGTTTATGATAAATTTGTTAACATACTCATTGCAATGGTGCAAGGTAATAATATAATGAGTAAGATGACTGATGCGCAAGTAAAGGAAATACTTGCAAAGCTTTCATCAAGGCCGAAACCAAATATTGAGTTTAGGCACAAATGAATAGGTTGTTTTATGTCAAAGAAAACAGTGAAAAAGAAGCAAACGCTTGGAAAGATGCTCAAGAGGAATAGGAGGATGCCGGTATTGGCAATGGTACGAACGCACAGGAAGAAGCAGTTTAACAAGTTCCAAAGGGACTGGCGCCATAAGAGGATAAACGCAGAGGAATGATCACATGGCTGAAAAGCTTATTACCCTAAATCTCGCGAAGAGGCTGCGAGGAATACATGAAACCCGAAGGAGGAAAGTTGCGGCTAACTTGGTAAGAGAGGAGGTAGCACGCAATACGAAGGCAGAAATAGGCAGCATAAGGCTAAGCGGGGAACTGAACACTGAATTGTTCAGGCACTTGGCAAATTCGGTTAAGCCGATAAAACTGCGTGTTGTTCTTGGCGAATCTGGAAGTGCTACAGTAGTTCACCCTTACTCTGAAAACGCAGCAAAGAAGGGAGAGCAGAAAATCAGTGTGCCTGCAGCTGCAAAGGGGGCGAAGTTGCCTGCAGTAGAGAAGAAGGACGAAAAGCTTCCTATGGTAGAGCAGCAATCAACTGAAGAAAAGCCAAAGAAGAAGAGAAGCAGCAAGAAAGAGAAGTCTGCAGAAGAAGCAAAGCCTGCGGATAAGGAATAACTGGTAAATATGCTCAAACTGGCAATAAACGGCAATAGCTTCATTGGTGCATTTTGCATAGCAACCGAAAAGTACGCGTTAGCCGCAGACGTAGTAAGCAGCAAGGCGAAAACTTCTTTGGAAAAAGAACTCAAAGTAAAATTGTCCAATACGAACATTTGCAGTTCGTATCTTACTGGCATGTACATCGCAGCAAATTCTAATGGTATGTTGGTTCCGGAGCTCGCGTATAGGGATGAAATCGAAGCCATAAGGGCAGCATTGGGCTCGGAAGTGCAGATAGAGGTCATGAAGACGGATCTCAACGCGCTGCGAAACAACATCCTTGTTAACGACAAGCTTGCGGTAATAAATCCAGAATATTCAAGCAAGGAAGTGAAAACAATACAAGACATCCTTGGCGTTGAAGTAGTCAAGACTCAGATAGGGGGTTTCAAAACAGTAGGCGCAAATAACATACTTACCAACAAAGGCATAGTGTTCAACAACCGGATAGATGACGAGGAAAAGGACAATCTGGAAAGCATGCTCAACATGAGCGGCGATCAAAGCACTGCAAATATGGGTGCAGTGAGCATAGGGTTGTGCACCATAGCAAATTCGCATGGTCTTGCGGTCGGCTACGACACTACGGGTTTCGAAGCATCACGAATAGAGGAAAGCCTGAATCTAGTGTGATTACAGATCATCAGGATCATGCGTTAGCCTTATTGTTCTCATCCTGCTTTTAATCTCTTCGCGTTCCGATTCGGTCATGTTTTCGCTTCTCTTCAGCAACATCAATAAATTGGTATATGCCGTGCCCCATACTTCCCCATGCGATTCGGTATGAATTGTATTTGAAATTACGTGCGCAAACTCGTGAACAACTATAGGTTCAACCTCGCTTAGCGCACTTCTCAGAATTATGGATCCGATTACGTTGCTTGAACTATTGAATAAGATGTTTTGCAGTATTGACAGTGCAACTACTTTGTCGTTCTTGTTGCCTTGGTACTCAAACATTCCGAAATTTATTTCATATGTAGCTCTAATGTCCACGCTGCTCTGTACTATATCTACATTTGCCTTTATCTCGTTGACTGTTGCAAGAGTGACGTACTGCGATTCTGCTTTGATTTTCTGTTTGTCGAACTCTTCCCTGGCGCTGCTAAATACAGGTATTAAGGCAAGCTTATTAAGCGCAAAGGTGGCGAAGTTGCGCATTTCAACGTCGAGCTTGTCGTTGAGCATATACTTGCCATAGAATAGCGACGGGATCAGGCTATTGCTGAAATAGCCCGCAGCGTACTCCACCATTTTGTTTTCAACGCTGCCTAATCTAGGGGCATATATCCTTGTTATTGGCATGTCCTCCTTTCTGACATCTTCAAGGAAACGTATTCCAAGCGCCTTTGCAATTTTGATTCCTTCACCATCTAGTTTGACTATCCTGTAGTTTGCTGAATCTTCGTCTGATATGTGTGAATATACGTCAGTATAAACTAGCTTGCGTCGATCGCCATTTGATTCACCACATCTTTCAAGATCTAATAGCTCGCGCAATGACACTCCATCAAAAGACAGCACTTCCGCAAATTCAAGCGCTAAAGCATCTAAGGGTTCAGAGTCGCATAAACCGCTTTCATGAAGGAAATTCTCCACTTGGCTGTTTAGTCTGGTTGATTTCTGCATTGTCTTCAATACTGGTAGTAGAGCATCCTTTGCATATATCTTTAGCAATTCTTTTTTGTCGAGCTTCACTGAATTTCTCTGCGGTTCGAGAAGCGTGTATGAGTTAAGCACGTTGCCATTTATGCTTGCGGAGGTGAGGTTGAGTATGCCGCTAAATGGTACGTCATATTGGGTAAGGCTGCATACGCGAACTCCGTTGAAGAATAAACCTATGCTATCCCTTATGATAAAGTTGCTTGTCTTTTCAAAGGAGGTTCCGCTTTCAAATTCTGCATGTATTTTTACACGATCGTTAGGAATCTCGGGTATCCATCTGTTTCTGTTGTCAACTTCAAAGACGCATGATGTGGTTACAGGACTTTCAACCTTAGCGCCATTTACGTGCATGCTCACTTTCGGGTTTTTTACCAATATCTCTACTTTCGGATCGTATAATACATTGTCTAGATAGGTAACGACTGAATGCATTTCGAGTAAGTCGCTTTTTACGCCATCATTGAAATGTAAAATGATTTTCGTTCCTGTTACCGCAAGATCGTCTTGAACTGCATGTGGCGTAAATTCGTTTATTTTTCGCCATTCTACGCGGGTAGTTTCTATTTTATCGTTTTCATTTTTAGATGAGCTTATTATTTCGACCCATCCATCATACTTGACCGATCCGTAAATTTTGTGCGCTATTGGGGCAAACAGGCTGAACCTACCCATGCCAAACCCCCCTATGGTGCCTTCTGCGGCGTTTTTATGGAAATCATAACCCATGTTCCTGAATCCATTATCGCTATTCTCGCTGAAAAATTCAGGCAACATTCCCGGCCCATTGTCCTCGAATGTTATTGAATTGTCGCTTATCGTTATGGTTATTTTGTTATCAGTATTGTGTGTATTAGTCGGTGAATTCGCAAAAGAGTCAAGAGAGTTTACGACTATCTCCTTTAATATTGCCATTTGGTCTTTCTTAAGCTGATCAACTACGAGCTTTTCCATGCCTGCTTCGTCAAGCACGACTTTAACCGTCTTAAGCGTTTCCATGAGCTCACGATGTATAAATTGCGAAATTTTTACATATTAACGTGATTTCATCATCATTAAGGAAACGATTAACGTATAATGAAAAATAGTAAAAATCTTGTTTTGCAGGTTATTTGCGCATTTTGCCTTTCTTTACCTTTTGCATGACTGCATAAAGCACAAGACCTGATGCCACAGTGAATATTAGCATCGCGTAAAACGAATTTTGTTTATACTGGCTGATCTTTGAATACTCTGAATTGGCGTCGCTTTTAGCCAGGTTTGCATAGTATATTGAAGAGTTTATGCTATTGTTCAGATAATTCCTGGACATATTCAGATCGTTATATGCTTTGGTAAGATTAGGGTAGAACAGCAGGTATCCGCTTTGGTTTATCGCATCAACGTAGGATTGCGACTCGTTGAGCAGCTGTAGGGCGTAGGTGTTGTTGATGCTTGTGCTTTGTATTGAATAGAAAAGTAGCATAAAAGCCAGCCCAAATGTGGGCTGGCTCATCATTTCTAGGATCAAGAGAAAACCTTAGAGGTTTACGTCAAGATTCAATTCTTCCTTGAGCTCCCTGTACCTGTTTCTTATGGTTACTTCAGTAACTCCAGCTACATCAGCAACTTCCTTCTGGGTTCTGCGTTCCCCGACAAGCGCTCCAGCAATGTAAACTGCAGCCGCGCTGACCCCGGTTGGGCTCCTTCCGCTAACCAATCCTTTCTTCATTGCCTGCTTGAGCAGGAGTACGGCACGTTCCTGTGCTTCTCCGCTTAGCTTCAACGACGCTATGTATCTAGGTACGTAGCTTGCAGGGTCAGTCAATGGTATCTTGAGTCCTAGTTCGTGAGATATTACTCTGTATGCTCTCCCTATTTCCTTCTTCGGAACTCCAGATATCTGCGCTATTTCGTCAAGTGTTCTTGGCATGCCTGCATTTCTGCACGTTGCATAAAGTGCCGCATTTACCACAGTCTCGATAGGTCTGCCTCTTATGAGGTTGTTCTTGACACACTGCCTATAGAGCAATGCCGCGCTTTCCCTGATATTGTCAGGAAGTCCAAGATAGCTTGCTACTCTGTTGAGTTCTGGCAATGCTATTAGGTAGTTTCTCTCGCTTGAGCTCGCTATGCTTGCCCTCTTGTGCCATTTTCTCA
Organism: Microcaldota archaeon; assembly: GCA_021789155.1. Taxonomy (GTDB): domain Archaea; phylum Micrarchaeota; class Micrarchaeia; order Micrarchaeales; family CABMGC01; genus JAJYJW01. Next base: position 7,517 of record JAJYJW010000004.1, on the reverse strand, counting down.
TACGGTAAAGCTGTGCTTGCCTCTTTGAAGGTAGCCTCGCTCCCCTAATGTCTCTATTATACATGTCTATTTCGGTGACAAGTCCCTTGTTTGGCTTCATGTACTTTATAGGTGCTCCGGTTCTTGCTCTTGAATTGCGTTGGTCCGAATCGAATGCACGCCATTCTGGGCCAGTATCAGCAACGTTCTCTTCTATAACCAGACCGCAGTTGTTGCACACCAGTTCTCCTTTTTCGCTGTCGAATATGAGATCCATGCTTCCGCAGCTAGTGCACCTCTTCATTATGTCAGTAGCACGTCTATCCTGTCGTTCTACCGTAGCTTCGCGTTGTTCGCGTTCCGTAGGCGCAGCAAACTCATGGCTTGGGCTTTCGACTGCTGATCTACTTGCTTTTGGCTTCGATGGCTTGCTTTTTGATTGTCTCTTTTTTTCTGCCATTATATCACATTGAACATAAACTCTGTTTCGTCTGAAAAACACCAGTTAATCTTTTAAATCTTACTTAAAATCAGTACTAAATAAATGTATAATAAGATATTTAAAGCTTTCTATTGCGCTGACTTATTCCAAGCTGAATTCAAACGCTTATATTTTATAAGGTTTCATTAAAGTTAGTGATAACGTGACGATGCAATTCGTAGATTTCCTAACAGCACAGCTTTTCGTTATGTCATTTGTTGGAGTAATAGGTCTGTACGCTCTTTACAAAATATACAAATACCACAGCAAATTGCCTTTGTTGAAAGCAACACTTCCAAGCGTGGGCATGGTTCTGTTCGTACTCGGCATTTATGGCATACTTAGCGGTCTTTACGGTCAGTTCGTGTGGCCTCTCCCAGGCAATTACAACATACTGTTCTATGATATGTATCCATTGTTCGGGTTTAGCTTGGCTGCAATAGGATATGCTCTTTACAAGGGAATGAAGACAGAACCTGCAGGCCTGTTCAGCGCGCTAATAGGTGCAATGTCGATATTCTATGGAATAGTGGGTTACATGCTCGGAATGACCACATATCCGATAATGCTCCTGATAATATACGTAGCATTTGGAATGGTGGGCATAACGATGCTGCCAGCAAGCAGGTATTTGGATATGCTCCTCTCAGGGAAAAAGTTATCTGGCATGAGGTACGCAAAGGCGATATTCGTGGCTTTGTGCATTTTCATGGCAATAGCAGCGCTAGCATCTGCAATTACCGGAGCGCCAGCGGCAATAGAGCACCTTATGGCGTAATCTCATAAATAAATGAAGTTTCTATCCTCCCAGTTTGTTTTATTTGGGAGGTTTTTGTCTTCTCCTTCGTTTGTTTTTGGCGAAACCAATGCATCTGAACTATCCTGCAATGTTCTTGCAACCAGCTTTTCGTATATCGCGAATTCAATGTTGATCGATATAAGCAAAGTGAGAGTGATATCATTCAGATCATTTGCGTTCAATTCTCCGGTATCTCGTTCTTTCCTTTTCGATAGCAAGTTTTTCGTTGCCTGCAAATTCAATACGGTATTTTCCAATATCGCGGCTAATCTGTCATCCCAGGCAAGCTCTCCGTTATCCATGCTTGTGAGCCTGTCCTTGGCACTTAAATACACTCCATTAAGCATGTAATTAAGATATGACGTCATCTTTTCTGTGAAATCATCTGAAATCTTTGTTTCTCCAAGCAAGTTTAAAAATCTATAGAACGCACGTATTTGCGATTCACTATGTCTTGCAGCGTCGCCAAAGTAATCGAACATTTTTCGACAGGTATCCAGGGGTAGACCTGCAGGTGGGTTTTCAACATTACCAGTAACTTCGTCCATCATGCAAAGCAGTACGTTGAACGAGTAGGACAAAGGATCGTCATCAAATACTGAATATCCTGTGTACTCTTTTTCTGAGTTCAACTCATCCAGCATTACCCCCACATATTTGGCATACTTATCATACGCTTTTTCGAAGAATGTGGAATAAACCGGATCATCGCTCTCTTTCTTTGTTTCTGTATTCTCTTTTTCCTGCTGCTCTTTCTCCGTTCTCATTGCTTTTATGAACTCTATAGTTTCAGAATAAAAATTCACGGTTTTGTGCTCCTTGTTTTGCAGCATGGCATTCCCTATAGGTTAGAAAGCATTATGCGAACTGTTTAATATAAACTATCTGCATTGCGTATGATTAACCTTTTTGCGCTGAGCTATTGCGCGCAAAGAACAAGTATGCAGTATGCCATATGCCTTTTGTGGAAGGTCGCATGCCCTCAGGCCTTACAAGCATATCTCTGACTATTACCTCTATGCAGTGCGTGTCGTAGAAGCCCAATGACTCCGCCTTTTTGGAGAACTTACTAACCTGTTCCATGTTTGGCATGTACCCCACTACGGTTGCATCTGGAAGCAATGCTTTCTTCGCGACCTTCAATGCCTTTTCCGCATTCGGCATGTCTATCACGAAAAGGTCCACGTCTTTCTCTTTTACTCCTTTAGTGACGTCAGCTACTTTGATCTCGAGATTGTCCAAACCTAACAGAAATTTGTTCTTTTCCGCTATTTTGGCGAAGTCTTCCCGTATCTCGTATGAGTATACTTTCTTCGCTATTCGTGCAAGAGAGCATGCAAGCCATCCGCTCCCTGTGCCGGAATCTATGCATGTGCTATCCTTCCCTATTCCAGAATACGCGATTATTATGCCTATGTCCTTGGGAAGAATAACCTGCGGACCGCGCTTCATCTTCCTGTACATTCTAGGATATATGAACATGTATTCACTTCTTGGATTTTCTTTCACGCTTCTGTTTCGTCTTCACGCTTTTCTCTTTAGCCGGTTTCTTTCTTTTCGGCTTTACTACTATTTTCTTGTGTATCTCCATCGGAGCGCCAGGAGCTTGCGCAGCTTCTGTTGAAGTAGGTTTACTTTCTTCTGTTTGCTGTTCTCCTTTTTCCGCCTTTTTGGCTTCTATCTTCGCCCTCCATGCGCTCTTGGTTTCGCAGTTAGGGTCAAGGCACATATTGAATGGGCGCTTTCCACGCCTTATGACCTTTACGAATGGAGTATGGCATTTCTCGCAAATCTTATCTGTAGGAAGTATCTTCGCGTTTTGGGGAAGCGGATACGTAGCATTGCATTTTGGCCATGCGTTACATGCAACGAAGAACTTTCCGAAGCGCGAACGTTTTATGACCAGCATGCCTTCTCCGCATTTTATGCATTTCCCAAGAGCGCTCTGCGCGTTACTCAACTTCAGTCCCTTTATGAGCTCCTTTCCTATTTCTTTCTCGTTCTCTGTGAATTTAGAAATCAGTTTAACAATTATCGTTTTTCCTTCTTCTATCACTTCCTGTTCGCTCTTCTGCCTTTTGGTTATCTTTTCCATGTCATCTTCAAGTTGCCTTGTGAGATCGGCATCTAATATGTCAGGACAGTACGTATGCAGGGTTTCGTAAACGCTGAGACCGAATTCCGTGGTTTCGATTTGCACACCATCAGCATAACCTCGTTTGAATAACGTATCGATTACTTCTGCGCGTGTTGCCTTTGTTCCGAGGTTTCTTTTTTCTAGCAGTGATATGAGGCTTGCCTTTGAGAAACGCGCCGGAGGCTTGGTCTTCCCCTCTTTCAGTTGCTTATCATCTATTTTTTCCGATGCACCCTCAGTGAATTGCGGCATTTCCTTGTTTTCCTTATCTATGTATCTCTTGTAAATATCCATCCATCCTCGTTCGGTGTACACCGTGCCGCTAGCAGCATATTCCTCTCCACCAGAATTGAGTATTACTCGCGTTGTTTCCGTAGATGCAGCATTGGCAAAGCATGCGAGGAATCTGCAAGTTATCAAGTCGTATATTTTCTCTTCTTCTGCATTCAAGCCCTTCGCAAGAACTCCGGTAGGGTGAATGGCAGGGTGTGCTTCATCCTCCTTTTTGCCTTCCATTGGTTTGAACATCTTCTTGCTGATCAAAAAGTTGGCGCTTGATGAATAAACCGGATTTTGCGCTAGGTCATTGATTATTTTCGGTAATTCAAGACTTGCTGGCAGTTTCTGCGATGAGGTTCTAGGATACGAGATGTAAGCTTTTTCGTAAAGCGATTGCGCTATAGCCAACGTTCTCGAAGGGTCAATTCTCATTGATCTGCTTGCCTCTATCTGCAATGAGGTGAGATCGAATGGAGGATACGGATATACCTTGCCCTCTTTTCTGTTTATCTTAGACACAATTGCATTATCTTGCGTCGCAGAAAAGGAATTCTCAGCATTCTGTTTCTCGAATATCTCTCCCTTCACGTTGTTGAATTCTACTCCCTTTACTGTTATGAAGATTTGCCAGAATGGCTTCGATATGAATGCTTTTATTTCGTTTTCCCTTTGTACTAGTACGGAAAGCGCCGGACCTTGTACCCTACCTATGCTTATCACTTTCCTTACTCCGTTGATTATCAGCGAGCGCATCAGAGCTCTGCTCATGTTTATGCCCCACATCCAGTCAAGGGTGTGCCTTGCTTCTCCAGCTTCGAACGTCTCGATATCGTAAGGTTTAAGTCCATTGAAAGATTTGAGTAAATCTTCTTTCGTGGTTGTAGAGAACAGCATTCGTTTTACTTCCTGCTTTCCTATGCCCTTGTTGACGTCCTTGTTTATTACGTATTTTATAATGTTCGTGCCTATAACCGAACCTTCTACGTCATAGTCGCACGCGTTTATGAAAACAGAGCAGTTGCTTCCTATTTCCAATATGGTATCGAGATATTTTTTCGTAAACGCAGCGCTCTCGCTTGCCTTATACGATTCAATCCACTCAACATCGAACACCGGGAATTTCCTTTCCTTGCTTTTCTGTGCTATGGTAAACAGGTGGCCTGCCGCAGCCACTACGAATACCTTTCCATCAGCGTTGTCTATTTCGAAATAGTTGACCCCATTCGATGACAATCGCCTTAAATTCTTATCTCCAAGAGACGTAGCTATACGTGATGCCACGCTTGGCTTTTCAGCTACTATCAACTTGTCCATAGGAACAGCTACTTTCTGCTTCTCCTGCTGCGTCTATTGCCAGTCATACTGGCGCTGCTATCAATAGACCTATTCTCGGCATTGTATAATGTATATGCCATGTATATGCCGATTATTATAGCAAGAGGCATTGTGAAGTAGTATACGTTGCTCGTCTGGTAGTACACGAAGATAACCAATGAGATTATGCTAAGCGCTATGACCAATACTGCGAGCACTATGGTGATCTGTTCCGCATTCGTTCCTGCTTTAACACTAGTAGGCATTTTTACCCCTTCATATATTGGTCTATAGTAGGTTTATAAAGATTTTGCAATCCTATTCTGCGTGTTTCAATGAGTACTACTATAGTTTACGCAATAGGAGTTACTGCAGTTGCTGCGCTTCTCGCAGCAATAGCGCAGTTCCTTTACAAGAAGGGTTTGCACAAGTTCGAATTCAACGCAAAGGGCATAATGAGCGTGCTAACCAAGAAGACGGTTATCGCGGGCTTGGCTGTTTACTTCATCAGCTTCATAGCGTATATCTTCGCTTTGAAGATGGCAGACCTTTCAATCATATATCCCACGTTCTCATTGTCTTTCGTGTTCACCCTGGCAATATCGCATTATGCATTCAAGGAGAAAATAACAGCACCCATAGCAGCAGGGGTGATTCTTGTAATGCTTGGAATATTCCTGGTGGCACAAGCGGCGTGATGGCATGGCGAAAAGAGATTTCTTAGGGCTGATCGTAGTAAGCAACGTATTGGGCGCAGCCGGGCAGCTTTTCTTCAAAATGGGCCTTAATTCAAACAACAATTTGCTTTTGCTATTCTTGGCAGTGGGTCTTGTTGCATATGGCATATCCACAATAATGTACTTCTTTGTGTTAAGCAGGGAAAGATTAAGCTGGGTGTACGGACTTGTGGGGTTAAGCTACATCTTTGCCACGATATTGGCGTATTTCGTATTGAAAGAGCCAATGCCTATGGTGAAAATAGCAGGAATATCTGTTATAACAATAGGTATAGGATTAATAGGCGTTGGATGATTCCTTCTTTCGTGTAGGCTCGGCCTGCACCTCCCTATTTGCCTTGTCCATGTTTATCCCTATGCTTGCTAGCTTGTATCCTATGTTCACAAAGAGGAACATGATTACAATTTCAAGCCCTATATTCGTGTCTGCTTTTATTATGTTGCTCATGGTCGTAGTAAGTGAGGATACTGCCGAAGAAATAGACTCATTAAGCGTTCCATTTGATGCAGTGAATGTTGGGGTAGTTATCTGCTGCTGATTCGTTCCCAGCTGCTGATAAAGTCCGTATGCAGTTAAGAATGAAAATAGTATTATCCCTACACCTACAACTAGGAACACATATGGAAGTATCTGGTCCATGCAATTCGCTATAACATGAAAGTCAACTAATAAAAATGTGCCATTTGGAAAAGTTAAAATAGGTTGTTTGTATATCTAAAGCGGTTGCATGCATAAAATGTTGCTCCAGTCCGCGATGGAATATCTCATGACCTACGGATGGGCAATTCTAATCATTGCAGTAGTTCTCGGAGCACTCTTTCAACTAGGCATTTTCAACTCGTCAACATTCACTCCAAAAGCGCCCCCCGGCGCATGCCACGTCTTCAGGCCCAACGGTCCTGGAACAACGTCGTTCATCAATACTCAGGGAATATGCAATGGCGAACTGCCCCAATATGCCGCGTATTTTGATGGTACTGGGAGAGGAGCATTGCAAGTAACCCCAACAAAATTGCTTGAGCCATCATCAATTACTGTTAGTGCATGGGTACGTCCTACTGCTGCTGCAACATCTCTTGACCAGGTCGTATTTGCTTCTAGAGGCACCACATATTCGAATTATGGCTACGAGTTGCTATGGGGCTGGGGGCCAACGCAACCTATTTTTAGAATAGGAACTGGTGTTGCGGATTTGAGTGCGTACACAACGTCATCGCAATTTTTCAACACGTGGGTCTTTGTTGTGGGAACGTACTCATTGACTGCGAACACAATTAATTTGTATGTGGATGGCGCGTCGGTAAATACCGTAGGAACTACGCCACAAATTACGTACGATGCATCTCAAATATACATTGGCAGCATAAATGGTGCAACTCCTTTTGAAGGATACATCTCGAATATTCAGGTTTACAATACTTCTCTTGCCCAGAGTGAGATAACCGCGTTATACAACGAAGGACTAGGAGGTGCACCAGTGAAACTGAACAATCTGGTTGGATGGTGGCCGCTAAATGGCGACGCAAAGGACTATTCTGGAAACAACAACGCCGCTACTTATCTGAGTACATATCCAGTCTCTTTCAGGAGCACATGGGAATCGGGTTATTCTGCACCTTAGTACCATATCTGTTTAATAATAATTCTGAGTTAAGTATACTTCATGGGCTCATAGCTTAGCATGGTTGGAGCATCCGACTGATAATCGGAAGGTCGTGAGTTCAAATCTCACTGGGCCCACTTGCTTTTTATAGAGAAGTATTAAATAATCAGAATTCATTTTGTTAAGT
>JAJYJW010000022.1 GCA_021789155.1 Microcaldota archaeon | reverse complement strand
TTCCGATCTTTAGAAATAACGATAATGAAGTGCGTAAAGATTACATAAATACAGTGCCGTTTGATGGAGAACATATTCTACCATTTCTCGCAATCTCTCCTAAAACTACGCAAGTCGAAACATTAAAATGTCTGCCAATACCTGCATCTTCTGGGGACATACTAGCAGGGGAAGTATTGCACGATGGAATTGTATTATCTTTAGACAAACTGCTACTAGAAAAACGCATATTCAATCTAGGTACTGTGATAACAGGTCTCCCTGGAGCTGGAAAAAGTCGAATGATGATGGCAATTATACGGCACTTGATAGAACAAGACAAAGACATACGTGTTATTGTTATAGCACCAACTAAAGAATGGGGCAATTTTGCTCAGGATAATTCTTTCGAATATTTGGACTTCTCTAATCCCCAAAACAAAATAAATCTTTTTTCTTGTAATTCTGATAATAGAATAAAGTTTGCTCAGGATATGGCAGTATTGTTAGCAAACGCTTCTGGAGCTGGACCTTACACGAGATCATTAGAAAAGTGCTTGTTGGGTGCATTGACGAAGACTTATTCATATTCTAGCGACCCAAATCCTACTTCAATGTATTCTTACATTTTAGATGAAATAAAGACACAGCATGCGCAAAAAACGGCAATATCTACAAAATATACGAAACATGGAGAAAACATACTATCATCACTTGAGGGATTAAGGTTAATTCTTTCAAATCCAAGCTACTGTTTCAATAACGTGCGAAAAATTTCTGATTATTTAAATTCCAATATAGTATTTGATGTATCTGAGATAAGCAACAACATGAAAGAATTTTTCTACGCTTCTATTCTCAATCAAATTTATTCAATAATAGAAGGTTTAGACGAATTTGGAAATGAAAAACTTAGAATCTTATTGGTGCTCGAAGAAGCGCAAATTGCGTTAGGCAAAGAAGAAGGAAATGCAGTAGTTGAAGATATGAAGGAGAGAATACAGGATTTTAGGAAAAAAGGAGTAGGACTTGTATTGATAACACATAACGTAATAGAACTCCCCGCAAGTATTCGTAGATTATGCCAAACAAAATTCTATTTTAGACAAGCTGCAGATATATCAAAACATGCAGTAACCGATCTCGGCTTTAAAAGTGAATCTATTATAGACGCCACACGAAAAATGTTAACGTTAGGTCAAGGAGTTTGTGCTGTAACATATGCGAACGATGAAAATGGGTCTATAAATATACGTGGACCTATTTTTCTAAAAACAGAGAAATTTGATTTGCCAAACAATGCGATTACGCGGAAAAATGTTGTGACCCATGAATACAATACTATGTTTCTGAAAGTAACAAACAGTTCTAATGAACCGATTAAAAACAAAAAAATAGAAGTAAGATACTTAGATAAACCAATATTTTCAGGATGCACTGATGAACAAGGAGAGGTTAAGATAGAATTTGTAATAATTGGAAAGGAATACGAAGTTATTGTATTTGGGGATAAACCTAGAGATAAGAAAAACAAAAAAGTAATTGCAAAGCGAGATACCTGTTTAATTAGCATATGAAATCAGGAGAACATCGTCTCCTTTATTTCCTTGCTTATCATATCTACATTCCATAGAGGGTCCCATGATAGCTCAAGCTCTACCTTCGCGTGTCCCTTTATCTTTTCCAGCCTCATTTGCGCATCAGCGAGTATTATGCTTGCGACAGGGCACATCGGGCTAGTCATGGTTATCTTGACTTTTATGTTGTTATCTTCGTCAATGCTTATTCCCTGAATAAGACCTATATCGACTATGTTTATGTTAATCTCAGGATCCAAGCATTCTCTCAATGCAGCTACGACCTCTTTTCTGGTTATCCTTTCCATATCAACACTAGCAGTATTGCGAAGACACCCATAAGCACCCATTGTTGCTCGAGCACCTGTTGTTTCCGTTATCCCTATTCAATGACGCGGATAAGCTCCCTGATTCCAAATCACAGGAGAATCCGTATTGGCTTACGTTACGGAAGTTGCTGCTTGAAAACTGGTTTTGGGTACTATTCAGCAAGTATGCGCCGTTTAGGCTGTTTTGCGCAGTATTGTTGTCGAATTTGCTTAGCGAAACTCCGGTCAAGTACAAGGACATGTTAGTGCCTGCAAACAGATTATGCAATACCTGTGCATAGCCAACGTTTTGCAGGCTTACGCCATACGATGCATTGAGCACCTTGACGTGTTCTATGTCAGGATACCTTGTATTGAGAATTGTTATTGGCTGTTTAGTCTTGTAGAACGTATCGTTTATCACTGAAGTTGATTGCGCAGTTGACTTTATTCCGTATGTGAAATTGTCCAATATGCAGTTTTCAACTTTAACGTTCGTTACGTTATAAGCATCTACGAATGTTCCGCCGTTGGTAGAGCGTATGGTGTGGCCGTTGCAGTTTATGACTGTATTATTCGCGCTTTGCGAGCCTGAGAATACGCTTAGGCACGTAGCCCCGAATCCATACAGAAAGTCTTGGGACAAGCTCACGGTTTGGCCTGAAGTTATTGCGAAGCAATTGCTCTGCTGCACTGAAGGCGTTGTCATAACCATCCATTTGCAATTTGCTTTGCTGCTGCCCTGGTTGCTACCTGAATTAGCGAATATTTGGGAGGAATCTTGCGCACAGTAATAGTCTTTCCCGTTAATGTAAGCAGAGTTGTTAACTACGGTGTTGTTGATAGCATTTGAGAAGTAAAAGCCGTAGTTTACGTTGGATTGCGCGTTGTTGTCTGAGAACAGGTTTTTCATGCTGTTGCTTATCCAGAACCCGATTCCGGAATTGAGACCGTGGGTAACGGTGTTGTTTATTATTATGCTATTTTGAACGTTGTTTAATAGCATGCCAACCGCTGAAGTAAACCCATAGAGATAGTTGTTACGAAATGTGTCTGCGCTTGCGCCGCTTATATTGAAGCCTTCACTCATGCTCTGCAGGTTTAGGTTTGTCAGGTTCAACTGATGAGTGTTGCTAGCGCTTACTCCCGTATTGAATGCCTGCAAGTAACAGTTGGATATTGCCACATTTGATTGGTTATCTATGCGCATGGCAATGCCTTGATTCGTTCCGTGTATTAGGTGGTTTGCGCAGTCGAACGTCACATTTGATGCCTGAATATCTATGCAGTTGTTTCCACCGCTTATGTTCTGGCTCAACGAATAGTTTCCAGGGGACGTTACCTTATAGCAGCTTGAGACCGGAAAGACCTTCACTGGAGGCAAGCTTCTATAATTGCACGAATTGATCCAATTACAATCAGTGTTTCCACAAGATAATCCAGTGACTACGCTACTGACATTTGCATATGAATCGATGGTACAATATAGGTCGTTCTTAGTGTCATTGAATGCAGACGTGTTGGATATTGAAAATGATGTTACGTTTCCTATGTAAACTCCGAACTTGTTGTTGTTGATTTTTGAATTTGCCAATGTTATAAGGCTCGATTTATTTGTGTAAAGTCCGTATGTGTTTCCAGATAGCTTCATTCCAGAAAGAACCCCATTTTGGATGCCTACTAAGACAACACCATATTCGCTTCCAGATATGGTATCATTGTTGAATATAGGGTAGATGTTTGAAGTGGCATTTATTCCCGCTATATTCTGCTTGCTCAGCACGCAATTGGATATTGTAGTATTATACTGATTTGAAATGTCTATGCCATAGTCTGAACCTATTATGCTATGTCCATTGCAGTTGATCTTTACGTTTGGAACAGTTACCCTTATGCAAGTCGTATGCACAGAAGTGCTTATCGAAGAATTCCAATAGTCTGAAACATTCAAGTCACCAGACAGTTTATACGTTCCTGGAACTTCTATGGTTCCACATGTGCTTACATTGCTCTTGAGAACAACAGAGGATATGTTGAATGGTATATTCGTACGATAGCATGACACAAATCCGCAATAGTAGTTTGTGTCGCAAGCAGTGGCGAACATCTTGTTAGAATGAGAAAATCCACCCTGCCCCACGCATTCTATGTCTGCGGTATTGTTCGAGAACCTGTTACCATAGAAAGTATTGTTGGTTGAATTTATCTGCAACCCGTAGTAGATGTTTGAAAGCATTGTGTTGTTGAAAACAGAGTTGTTAGTCCCCTTAATCAAGGTTATGCCGCCGAAAGGCGCAGAACCTGAGCTTTGCACGTTGTATGCGACATTGCTGGATGAAACATTGAATAGCGTTATTCCGCTTAGGGAATTCTTTGTGACATTATTGTAGTACAGTGATGAACCGGTTGAATTGCTTAGGAATATGCCATAGGAAAACGTTGAAACATATGTGCCATTGACAGTAACATTAGAAACGCCATTCGCGTATATGCCATATGAGAAAGGGGGAACGCCAGTATATGGGCCTATCCCAATTACTTTGTTATTGTTGCCTACCAGTTCAACATTGCTGCTCTTTATCGTTATGCATGCTCCTGACATACTCTTCGCGTTTATGCTCTTTACCAGATAGTACTTGCCCGGCTTGGAGATAGATGTACAATTAGATATTGCAGAAACGTTGTACGTTATCACGGTATTCGTTGGGGTATTGGTTACTATAGGAGTAGTGCTCCCCGAAGGTATGAGCGATATCGCAACGTAAAGAACTATGACTATCGCCAAGAAGCCGAGCACTATTTTCGCTATTCCGCCTGAGCCCTGCTCATCGAAGAAATACTTTATATGGTCTAGAAAATCTATAGAGCTCTTGCCGCTTGAACCGCTCTGAGGCGCTATGCTATCCAATGGAGGCAACTGGCCACTATTGCCACCCTGACCCGTGAAATCATCCATTTAACCGTATTTATATACAAAGACAAGCTTTATAGGCTATATCATATGAGCTGAGCTTGCCTGCCGTTATCCTTTTTCTTTATCCTGTTCATTATGTCAACGGTGCCGAATACGCCATCGTAGCTAGGTATTAGATTCACCTTTCCCTTTCTTACCCTGTCTATAGCTATCGCGGTATCCTCGTCGATTGCGGCTATGGCTTCGTAGTCTGCTTTCAATAGTACGTTGTATTCGCTTCCGAACTTTGCCACTATCTGCTCGTACAATGCACGCACTGGCTTGGAAATCGGAGTTTTCTCTTTCATGTACGCTATTACGTCAAGCAGGGGAACGCAGTGGACGAAAGGAACTGCGTTATTCCTCACGTAGCCTTCGTCCCTATCCGCAAGCTCCTCTACTCTGTGCAAAACGCCTACAGTTATCTTCCTACCACACACAGGACAGCGGTTGTTGAACTTAAGCGCGTCTTTTGGATGCAGGCACACGTTGCAGTTCCTGTGTCCATCGTAATGGTACTTTCCTGCTTCTGGGTAAAATTCTATGGTCATCTTGAGCTTCTTGCTGTCATTATCCTTAACTGCATTCAGAACCTCATTCAAGGTTAGCTCACCGCGTATGTCAAACACATTAGCTTCCCTTCCCATCTTAGGGAGGGAATGGGCGTCGCTATTCGAAAGTAATGCATACTTGTCCAAAGAGGATACGCGCCAGTTCATGTCTGGATCGCTGCTCAGCCCGGTTTCCACCGCGCGAATATTCTTTTCCTGGTCCTGATAAGCTTCTTTTATTGAGGAATAGCCTGAAAACTCGCCCAATGCCGCGAACCAAGGCGTCCATATGTGCGCGGGAAACACGAACATGTTCTTGTCTATCTCGAAAAGCCTTTCCACAAGGTCGCTCGCGCTTATGTTGAGCTGAGGCCTGCCATCAGCGCTTAAGTTTGTAAGCTTTGCAAGCTCAGCGTTAATCTGCTCCACTGCTTCCATATTGGGTGCTACAACTACGTTGTGTATCCTTCTCGACTTGTTGTCTTCATCGAAAGTCGTGCCTATCTCGCAAGTGAGCATGAACTTCGTGCCGCGATTCTCTCCCTTTAGCTGGTATATGCCCTTGCTATATTCCTTCAGTTGCTCCTTTATCTCGCTGAACCATAAAGGATGCGTGAAATCGCCAGTGCCTATGAGCTGCAATCCTGTATTGAACGCGGCATCATCCATGCCCCTTATCGTGATGTTCTTGCTGCATGCCATTGCATACCTAGAATGTACGTGAAAATCAGTTATGTATTCCATTTAACCACTCTTCGTAACCCCGTTCCTTTCGCATATGCCATTTAGAACGCATTTGCTGCATAAAGGCGTTTGCGTTTTGCATATCTCATGCCCGTGATTCTTCAGCACATATGCAACCTTGCCCCACGCCTTCCTTTCTACCACTTTCTCGAGATCCTGCTCTATCTCCTCAGGATCATTGCTCTTGCTCAATCCTATCCTTCCGGAGAGCTTTATCACCCATGTATCAACCGGTATGCCTTCAACTTTGCCGAATGCGTTAATCAAAATGGTGTTTGCTGTTTTCCTTCCTATTCCTGGAAGGGCCACTAGCTCATCCATACTGTCTGGGACTTTTCCATTATGTTCGCTTTTGATCATGGAGCATGCCTTGATTATGTTCTTCGCCTTTGCGCCAGCAAAGCTTACCCTGCTTATGTACTTTACCAATTCATCCACATCCGCATTTGCGAAGTCATCTACGCTATTGAACCTAGAGAAAAGGTTTGGCGTAAGCTCGTTTACAACGTTGTCATGTGTTTGTGCGGACATTATCGCCGCAACAAGAAGCTGCAATGCGCCGTTGAAATTAAGGTAATATTTCGCATTAGGATAAGTTTTTATCAGAATAGATACCGCTTCCTTTGCTTTCTTGCCCTCTAGCATGACGTCTCCGCTACTTCTTCTCTGCTGATATTTTATAACCTTTGCTCGAAATATATATTGCTTTTTACAAGGGCTCGTAGCTCAGCTTGGATAGAGCGGCGCCGTCCTAAGGCGAAGGTCGTGGGTTCAAATCCCGCCGAGCCCGTACTCAATTTACGACTGCACCCTTGGGTTCAGATACCCTAATCTTTATTATAAATAGTAAGGCAGGATTGGAAATCCTGCCAAAACAGACGCTTATTGGCTAACTTTTATTTCATTTTCAATAGCCAGTTGTACAGAAGCGCAAATATTCCCACATGTACAAACCCTTCTGCGAATCCCCAGAATGCACCTATGAATATGCCTAGGAAAGTCACGGAATAACCATAAGGTCCGTACACGCTTACTATCATGCTAGTAAACGCCTTAAAGCCAGGCACGTTCAACATTGCACATATAGTAGATAGTGCTGCGATTACGCCCAACCAAATACCTGCAGCCGTTGCGAACTTCAACGCATTTAGCCCTTGTCCTGCCATCTTTTCACTCTCATGAAGCATGCAAAGCCACAATTATTAAGATTTTGCATTGGCAGTAGCCTTCAGACGTACTAGTTTTCTATATGCGAATGCTGATTACATATTCATTAGCCAATTGTAGAGAATTGAGAACGCCCCCAATTGTACGAATCCTTCGGCGAATCCCAATATAGCGCCAGTAAATATGCCCACAGCAGTAACGGAATAGCCATATGCTCCATACAAGCTTACCAGCATGCTAGTAAACGCCTGAAAACCAGGCACGTTCAACATTGCACATATAGTAGATAGTGCTGCCATTATGCCAAACCAAAGACCGCCGGCTATTGCGAACTTCAACGCATTCACACCTTGCTTTGCCATCTCATCACTCTATATGAAACCTCAACATTATGGCTTTTAAGATTTTCTAATATTAAGGTGTAACTTTGCCCAACGCTCATTTTCAATAAAGGGCGATCATTTGCCCTTTTTTATTTTGCCAATGCTTGTTTCCAATGCCTCTTTGCTTATGCCATCAGGCAACTTTGTGCCATGAGCAACGTGCTCGTACAGTATCAACTTGTATAGAGTAAACGTGGTTGATGGAACTAGTAAAGCTGCCAAGAATATTACTATCGCTACTAAGAATAGAACAACTGCTGCGATAACTGAGAACGAAGCAGTGTAGAATCCTATGGCGGCAAGCGCTATTGCGCCTAATAGCAAAAGAGTTCCATAAATATCTGAATACACTATTCCCCCGAATGAGCTCCCCAAATTGTGCACAATGAAATCCGCGCTTTTCTTTATTGCATCGACTGGTCCTGCTTTTTCATCAAGTATTACAGGAAGCACGAATAGCGTGGAAGTTGCTAGAGCAAGGGATCCCACAGCCCCGATTATTCTTGACCCTACGCCCCTGAATCTCGATTCAAATATTCTAAGTACCGTGACTATTATGCCGTAGAACAACGCCCACTGAAAGGCAAGGCCAGCATATGGTTTTGCTTCATTGATAGCTGCCATGAGCCCAATCTTCTTTCCCGATAAGAAGCTTCTGAATGCGATGAGCATTGCAATGCTTAGGAACGTTGAAGTGAATGTTACTGCGATGTAAAACAGCACCAATGCCACGGTAGTGATTGTATTTGATGCTTGTTGGGATGCAGAAGAAATTGCAAATGGTATGAAAAGCACTGCGGCTATTGCGATAAGTTCAATGAAACTCAGAAGCGCTATCACAACGGGATAAATCATTATGGATTTATCCTTGAACACGAGCTTCCTGACTTCGCTGCTTACTTTCCACCCTGCGATTAGCTTCTCGAACATCGAAACACGAGAAGAATTAGTAAGCTAACTCTAAAAATCAATCAGTTAAAACCCGCGGCCACAATGATCAACCAAAAGAGGTAGAGTCGCTTATGGCCGTAAACGCTGGATGGTTAATACCACCCACGCGCTTTCATTGCCTTTGCCACTCTGTCAACTGCGATTATGTAAGCAGCAGTCCTTGGCGCAATCTTCATCTTCTTGTCCGCATAAGCCTTTCTGGTTGCTATTACGTCATTGAAAGACTTCGTTATTATCTTGTCCAATTTGGCGTAAACTTCTTGCGCTTCCCAGTAGTAACCTGCGATGTTCTGCACCCATTCGAAATATGAAACGGTCACGCCTCCTGAATTGACAAGGAAATCGGGCATGTCAAGAACTCCTCTTTCCATGAGGATATCGTCCGCATCGGGAGTAACTGGGCCATTCGCGAGTTCTAGAAGGATTTTCGCGTTTATCTTGTCTGCGTTCCTCTTAGTAACCTGGTTCTCTATTGCCGCTGGGATTAGAACGTCAACATCGAGCTCAAGCAATTCCTCGTTGCTTATCTTTTCGACGTCTTTTGCATCTTGTACGCTACCTTTCTTTTCCTTTGCCTCTCTCAATTTCTCGAAGTCAAGCCCTTTTGGATTGTAAACTCCGCCATTGGAATCGCTTATCGCGACTACCTTGCTCCCGAACATCTCCTTTGCAAGGGTGAAAGCGAATGTGCCTGCGTTGCCGAAACCTTGCACAGCTATCTTCGCATTCTTAAGATCTATTTTCTGCATTTTCGCAGCTTCCCTGAGCACGTACATGCCGCCAGTCGCGGTTGCATCGCCTCTTCCTTCCGAACCCCATACCTCAAGAGGTTTCCCGGTTATAACCCCGAATTCGTTATGACCTTGTATCTTGCTGAATTCGTCCATCATCCACGCCATTATCTGCGGGGTCGTGTAAACGTCTGGGGCAGGCACGTCTATCTGCGGGCCTATGAACTTGTTTATCGCGCGGATGTAGCCTCTTGAGAGAGCCTCTATCTCAACATCGTTCATGCTTTTTGTATCGCATATTATGCCTCCTTTCGCGCCACCGTATGGGACGTTCGCCAGAGAGCATTTCCAGGTCATCCATGCCGACAAGGCCCTAACAGTGTCGATGCTTTCCTGAGGATGGAACCTTATCCCGCCTTTGCCTGGCCCCCTGGCATTGTTGTATAGAACTCTGAATCCGTTGAAAACCTTGGTGTTTCCATCGCGCATTTTGACAGGCATGTGCACCGCTACTTCCTGCATTGGCTCCCTTAGGATTTCGTGTGCATGCTTGTCCAACTTCATTACTTCCGCGGCTTTGTCTAATTGCTCCTGTGCAATCTTGAACGGGTTTAATTCTTCTGACATTTTCTCACCAATAAAGCATCATTCTGGCTCGTCTACAATGCCAAGCGCGTCCTTCAAATCGCTAAGCAAGCCCTTCTTTTTCTGCTGCTGTTTTTGAACAGGTTTTGATTGTTTTTGCTCCGGGATTTCGGGCTGTGGAATTATGGGGTTGCTTGGCTTCTTCACGTTCCGAACCATATCCATCGCTTTCGTTATTTTTGAACCTGCCTTGACGACTTCCTGCGCTATCGCTGCCTTCTTTGCGCTATCGTGCTTCACTATTATGACGTTTGCATCCCTGTTTCTTGCAGCTTTGACATCGGATTCGGAAAAGGCGTTTGCTGCCCTTATTTCCTGCACTTTGTTGAGTTCTATTGTTGCAAGCATTGGGTCATCGGTAACGAACAGCATCATGTCGCTGTTTCCTGAAAGGGCTATTGATCTAAAGGTGTTTACGATGTTCTTAATGTCCATCTGCACATCCTTAGATATAACATTTACATCAGACCTGTCCAAAACTTCAACTATCTCCTCTGCTGCCGAAGGAACGTCGCTTATAAGGTAGACTTTCAAACGAACACCATGTTTATTTCTAGAATATTAAGTATTAATAAGGTTCACTGTTTGCTGTTGAGCACGTGCTTTAATGAGAAGTAGCCAGTTGGTAACTGCTGCATTATGTAATCTATATCTGGATAATTCAGCATTTTGGACACTCCTTTTGCAGCATCGGACTTCTTGCTCTTCCCTTCTGATATCTCAACGTAGCTTACTCCTTGCTGAATTGAATATGATGCCGGAGCTATCCTGAATATCATCGCCTGAATGCCGTTTTCTTCCTTCTCTTCCACATATGCGACCAACGCAAGGGGCTGGTTCCTGAACCATTCCCTTGTACCTGAAATCGCGAAGCTTCCTTTTCCCAACGAACCCTTTGCCGTGGACTT
>JAJYJW010000003.1 GCA_021789155.1 Microcaldota archaeon | reverse complement strand
CACAGGATATAGAAAATGGTACGATAGACCAAAAAGCGGCAATGTTTAAAGACGTGCTCGCGGCAGTAGCGGTGAATTCAAGGCAGACGGTATTCCAGTATCAATCGTCTAAAATATTGAAGAAGGGCCTTGACCTTCCTATGCCAAAACTGGGAGAATTGGGCTTGGAAAGCAAGGAAAGCGAAACGTTGGTAGATGCAGAAGCAACGCAGAACATGGAAACCAACAGCGAAACCGTAACAAAAACGGTGCTGGAAAGATTCAACGACATGCTTGCAACCGATTCAGCATTGAACAATGGCAGAGTACATGCGAGGATAGACGCGATAAAGGATAACGCGAAAATCATAGAAAACTACATAATCTCGTATAAGGGCAAGCTCGAGCCACAGGCAGACGCTCTTCTAAAGAACGTGAGCATTGGGTTCAACATAATAAACGGTGGAGATTACAGAAACGATTACTACACTGAAAGCTTTGCAACGTTGAAAGGCATAAAATCACTCGCAGCATCGCAGAAATTCGCGTTAAGTGCGGCAAACGGCAAGGATAAGCTTGAATTCAGCCTAGCTGAGCCTGGAAGATTCGTGGATTATCTCTCTGCTGATAAGATAAACGCAACATTGGTGAACATGTTCGAAAACGGCGCTTCAAACAACGAAAAAGGCTTTTCGAATGCAGAAAACGCATACGGCGCTCTTGAGAAGTCGC
Source organism: Microcaldota archaeon (assembly GCA_021789155.1). Lineage (GTDB taxonomy): Archaea > Micrarchaeota > Micrarchaeia > Micrarchaeales > CABMGC01 > JAJYJW01. The sequence goes on along the minus strand of JAJYJW010000003.1, from coordinate 50,807 downwards.
TGAAGGGCATAGCAGGAAAGCTCCACAAGCTGAACAACAAGATGGTCCCAATGGTCGAACAGGTATACAGAGACAATCTTGACCTGAACGAGGCACTTGCAACTACTGACAGCATGATAAAGGTGGTTGCAGATCCAAAGGTTTCAGTAGATAATCTTGTTAACTTCGCAAACGTGAAGGATCTCAGCATAGGGTTCGCAAAGGTTGTTGATAGCGTGGTTCCGATGCTCGATTCGTACAAGAAGCTTACATTGGAAGTAAACGAGAAGCAAAACGAATTCAGAAACCATCTGGAAGCTATAAGCGCAATAGAGAAGGACATAACCGAACTCGAGGCGAGCAAATCCTCTGTTGCAGGAGAAGTCGAAAAGCTTAGGGTAGAAGGAGCCATAAACTCTGAGAAAGAGGCGATGGACAAGCACTTCTCTGAAGCTAAGGGTGCTGCAGCGTCTGTGATAAACCTGATAGCAGAAACAGTGAAAACGCCAGAATTCGAATCTAAACTCAGCGCTTTGGAGGAGCTGAAGAGCCTTCTGGGCAATGAGGAGACGAATCTTGGGGCTTCAAGAAAGCAGATGCTTCATGAGAACAGCGAGGTGGCGAAAGCGCTTGGAATAGAGCAAAAGCAGAGCATCTTGGGTTCGTTGGCCAACGTTTTTAGCAGAAGCAGCATGCACACCGCGATATGAGCAATTCAGTAAAGGGGGAAGCAGGCAATCTGGGGGTATATACGCTTATCCCCAGATGAAAGATAATCTTTTTAAATCAGAAAAGTCAGAATTTATACGATAATATGGTATCTAGATTTAGGAGTTATACTTCAAAGGAAGCAAGTAAAGTAGAGTATGGATTAAACCTTGATTCTATAGCCAAAGATGGAAAAATAGATTACGATTCTTTTGTTGAAATGGCAAAAACAATGACAAGTAACATGAAATCTTTCGGTAAGATAGCAAAAATAGAACGCCAGAAATCAAATATGCTTGAAGATGTATCAAATGTTCTCCCTGATTATATTGCAATAGCACAAATGGGTGCAATCATACTTCTTAATACAAAAGATACTAACAATGAAACAAAAAAAGAGGTACAGAAGGCTATTGCAGATATGTCTAATGCTGCAGAGAAGGCATTCACAAAAGTCGGCATAAAGTTTGAAAGGAAGTCACTTAGTAGCGTAGCAGGCATGAAAAACGAGGACCTCAAAGCAATAGAAGACGCTAACAAGGAACTTGGCGAAAAGAGACAGGATATAATTACCGAATTTGTTAGAAATGTAATAAATGATTATGATATTTACAAAATTGCATTCGAAAAAAACACGGATATAGAATTAAAAAATAAGCTCAAAAAGCCTCTTGATGATTTGAATGCAGATGTCAACAAAATCATGAAGGACTATAATAATGCAGCATTAACCGATGCGGAAAAGGAGAAGAATGCAGTTGTTATGAGCAATGCTAACGAAAAAATAAAAGAATTTTCAAAATCGTTCGAAAATCAAGAGCTCATAGTCAAGTTGAACAGTGACGATGCAGTTAAAAATAAATTTGACGTAGCAATTTACAATAAGATAACTAGGGAATTTACTGCAGGCCATGTAGAAGAGTCTAGAAGATTAACTAAAGTGAATAATGCTAAAATAATAGACCACATGCTAGCTTCGATCAATGTTGCAATAGGGGCCTCAGAGCGGAAGTTAGAACCAATAATGGCGAAAACATTTTTAGATACCTATAAGTTATATGTGAAAGCGATAGAAAAAGCAACACCTAAAGCAGATAAACTGCACGAGCACAATGAAAAGATACTATCAGAGTATGCAAAAACTCGATCAGATGCTCTAAAGGGGGTGTTTGCATCAGTAGCAATAAACTCAAGGAAAGAAGCATTTGAATATCAGATTGCGATGCAAAAGGAGGAGAAACAGAAGGCAGGAGAGAGGGCCAAAGAGCTGGCAAAAGCGGGCATACCTATTCCAGTTCAAATCAAAATTGAAGATCTAGGTAAAACAAAGGAGGCATTATTAAAGCCAATCAAAGTGAATGTTGAACCTGATGTAAGAGCAACTAAATATTCTGAATCTCTGCTTGAAAGAGACGTACTTGAGAATAAGGGCAAAATACAGACAAAGATCAATAAAATAAAGGAAGAGGTTAAACTAATTGAAAAATATGTTGACAGCTATCAGAGTGTTAGTGGTCTTGTAACCAATATGAAAAAGCTCTCAGAAGGTGAGAAGAATTTGGCGCAAAATACAGACCTCGTTAAGGCAATAAATGAATTAAATAAAGCTGTAGATAAAGCAAGCATTTCAGTTAAAATGCCCGGTAACAAGGAGAAAGTTGAGTTTTCTCCTCTCAATTCTAACGCGTTATTGGGAAGATTTGGTAGTAGTGCAATAGACATCACTTTGCAAAAACTCATGTATTGGAATACTTCTGCAGAGGATAATGAGCTGAAAAAGGGAGAAGAGATATGTGGAAGTGTGTTAAGCTCACTAGAATCAATAACTTCTGCACTTCATTCTGCAAGTTCAAAAATCATTGTGCCTATTGATAATGTTTCTAGAGAAGCAAATGCGTTTAAAGATAGTATAGGCAAACTTAACGAAAAATACAAAAGAATGAAGGACGCGAATAGCACCAAAGATATACTAAACGATTACTATAAAACTCAGACCGATAATGCAGGAGTAGCAGTAACTAAAGATACTGCAAGTTATTCTCAAAAGCTAAGCGCAATGGATACTGTAATGGCGCTTATGGATGCCCCTGATCGTTTATTTGAAAAGAATGAGAAAGATAGTACGCCGGAGTATAAGGAATTCGAAGACAAGAGAAAAGTATTAGCTACAGAAATAAGCGAAATAAGAGAACTTATCGAAAATAATGGCAAAATTGAAAGTTACAAAGAAAAGCTCGATAAAACTGTTGATGACGAATCAAAAGCAAAAAAAACTCTAGAAGCATTGAACGATGAGAAGGCAGAGATAGATGCAAAAATGCGTCTTGTAGGAGATGAAAAGGCCACTTTTGCAGACGCCGTGAAGGTATTAGAAGGTAGAAGGGATGATCTAAATAGCGAAATACAGGATCTTATAGAGGTTCAAATCCCACAAGCGCAAGCAGATTATGATGCCGAATTGTCTAATTCGCCCGCAGGTTCAGCAGATTTAAAAGTTTTGCAAGATGCTCTAAAAGCAAAGCAGAATGAATTGGAAAATAAGAATACTGAGCTAGAGAAAAATAAAGATGAGCTCGAAGCAATGAACAATAGACTAGAAACAAAGGATGAAGAGTTGACAGCGATGGTTGATCAGCTAGGGGATAAAGAAAAAGAAGTAAATACCCAAAAAAAACTGCATGAAAAAATTGCAAATGACATAAAAGTTAATTTAGAAAAGGAGATTGAAGATTCAATTTCGTTGCCTGCTGGCAGTAGTAGCGTTCAATCAAAAGTCGATACGCTATTAGCAAATAATAAAGCAGAAATAGACGCCAGGTATGACTTATATGTGGCATCTGCAGATGAAGCACTGGAGAAATTCAAAGATTTGTATAAAGTCGACAAATTCGGCGATTTGGCTACTGCAGTAGACTCGCTAGCTGTAGATATATCTGTTCTTAAGTACTATGGGGATAACATAACCAAAACCAATGAAGATGCAAAGGCAACTGGCCACATTGGAAGAGGCAGTTCTCGTGTCGGAAGCAGGGTTTCTGACTGGATGAATAGCTTTGGTGCTCCGTCTCCTTAATTTTATTGCACGTTGGAAATAGAGACACGCAAATTAGGATACTCACGGATTAGACGATTTTGTGGGATTAATAAAGAAAGAGAGTAAGATTAAAGATCTTCCCTTATGGGATGCATCTACATTGAAGATAGATACTCCTAACGACCTTGATAATCAGATAATCGAGATGACGAAGCACATGGACGTTATCTCAACTGCTAAGGGCAAAAACCTATCGATAAAACTGAGCAAGCTTCGCGTAGCGCGCTCCATCATTCAAAGGACCAATGTCGTGAAGGCAGTTCCAAATATCTTTGGCTTTTCCAGCACGCTTTCAAAAGCATTAGAACATAAGATAGCGGCAATGTCTATATCAAGTACATATTAATTCAATTTTTATCTAATTTTTACATTCATCAAAGCCTTAAAAAGGTTTAATGTGTAACAGGTATAGCGACCATACGGTGGATAGTGGAGTTTAATGTATCTAAAGAGCATATCCCTTCACAATTTCAAGTCTTTCCATTCCGCAGACCTTATGTTCAGCAATGGCTTTACGTGCGTTGTTGGTCCTAACGGCTCGGGAAAAAGCAACATATGCGATGCTCTACTTTTCGCTCTCGGCGAAAGCTCGATGCGCAGGCTCCGTGTAAACAAGCTAGAGATGCTGATCAACAGCGCAAGCGCACTCAAGAAGAACAAAGATTCGCTACCTAAGGCACATGTCAAGCTCCTATTCGCGAACAACGAAGGAAAGCAGGTTGAAGTGCTAAGGATTGTCCGCTCGGATGGCAAAAGCGCATTCCATCTCAATGGCAAGCATGCTAAAAGGAACGAGATAATAGAGGAGCTCCGCGCCCATCGCCTTGTCCTTAACGATACGAATACCATAACGCAGGGAGAAATAAACAAGCTAATCTACACTACGCCTAAGGAGAGAAGGGAATTGATAGACATAGCTGCGGGAATAAAGGAATTCGATGAGAAGAAGAACGAAGCGCTGAAGGAACTGGGCAAGGTGGAAATTAGGCTCAGCGAGGCAAAACTTATTATGGGAGAAAGATCAGGATTTCTCGCAGAGCTCGAGAAGGAGAAGAGCGCCGCAGAGAAGTATCTTGCGCTCAAGGAGAAGCTTGCTTTACTGCGCTACAACGTTCTCGCAAAAAGGGAAAAAGATGCAAGCGTTTCCTACAATTCCATAATGCAGGAACTCGCGAAGCTTGATGCGTCAAGGGCAGAACTCGCGAAGGAACTGTCTGAGTTGAACTCATCTCTAGATGCGCTTACTCAGGAACGCCAGTCAATAACCAAAGAGCTCAGCGAAAGCACCCTTTCAGCTGGAGCAGACGCGAAGAAGCTCGAAATGCTAAACACTGATATTGCGAAAGTCAACGCGCAACTCGATTCAACCAAATCCCTGCTTTCAGAGAGAAAGAAGCAGATAGTGACATCGAAAGACGAGCTCAAGGCATGCTCTGTTGAAATCGATTCGATAAATTCGGAAATGGCTGGCATCAGGAAACGCACGAAGGAGCTTGAGCCAATGCTCGGCATATCCAACAACAACGCAGATTCTGGAAAGGAGCGCATGGAAAGCATTGATTCAAGATTGCGCGAACTCGATAAAGTAATCGCGGCATTGAACTCAAAAATCGCCATACTTAATGCAGACAATATTTCAACCGACAATTACATAACTACTGAACAGAGCAAGTATGAAAATGCAAGAGACAAACTCGCGATTCTTAAGAAAGAGCACAACGAGCTTAACAAGCAGCTTTCATCATTGAAGGTGGAGCTGAGCAAGAGCATGTCCTTGCTGAACAGGAAGGACGATAATGCTACCGGAATAAGGAAGGAAATAGATTCTATTGACACAAAGCTCATATCCGTCAGGGAGCAGCGCGCGATGTACCACGGTCGTGAATCTTCATATTTGGATAACATAAGAAACGCGTTCACCGAGAAAGATGGATTCTATGGAAAGGTTTCGGACATAGTGACATATCCGGCAGAATATTCGCAGGCCATTGATTCCGCGGCATCAGCCCGAATGGATTACCTTGTTGTAAACAACATCGGAACTGCATCGAAGATAATCGAGTTTCTGAAGCAGAATTCCCTGGGCAGGGCAACTTTCATACCTATATCAGAACTTAACGTCAAAGCCCATGAAAAGCAGAGTGTAGGCGGCGCGATACCTGTTCTTGATCTGGTGAGCTTCGATCCCAAATACTCTAAGGTGTTCGAATACGTATTCGGCGGCACGTATCTCATAAGCAGGATAGAAGATGCCAAGAAACTTGGAATAGGGCAGCGCAGGTACGTAACCAAGGAAGGCGATCTTGTAGAGTCATCCGGAGTCGTCTCCGGAGGCAATCAGAAAAGGCGCGTGTCTCTTTCATCGCTTGACAATAGCATAAAGGAGCTTAATGCAAGGAAGGAAGAACTGATATCGAAACTGTCTGAAGGCGATTCTCTTGTAGAAAGGCAGCGCACGGACAAGGCAAGGATAGAACTCGAGCATAATTCGGTAAGCGTAAAGCTGGAAATGCTGGCAAAGGAGCTTGAAGAAGCAGAATCTCTTGTCCAAACATCGCTGAAGAACGTCGAATCCTCGAAATCGAAGTTAAGCACCATAGCTTCTGCGGAGGAACAAGCCAAATCTACTTTATCGTCTAATATGCGCGAATACAACGCACTCAAGGAAGAGCAGTCGTCGCTTTACAACGCATACATAAATTCAGCTAAAACCGCAGCCACCGATTCCCAGGGCAAGCAGCTCGCGAAGGAGCTTGAGGAACTCAAAATGCACGGGGTAGAACTTTCGACTCGCGGTTCTATGCTGGAAGCGAAGAAGAAGCAAACGGAAACCTCAATTTCCTCAATGGAAAAGGAAATGGAAGAGCAGGAATTTTCGGCAAGGGAACTCGACGCGAAATACACCATTCTGTCGAAAGGCAAGGCAGAGTTGGAAGAGAAAGCTAGCGCGGCAAGCAGCGTGGGCAAGAAGGCGTACGAAAGGCTTCAGGCGATAGACACCGAAATCAACGCGATGTCGACCCAAAGGGGCAGCATCTCTGCAAAGCTCGAAACTTTTGACAGGAACATAAACGATTCAAAACTGAAATCCTCGCAGTTGGAAGTGAGGATATCAGACCTTAAGGCGGAGCTTGCTAGCTATCAGACAACTTATGCTATTATTGAGGAAAGCGTGGAGAAACTCGAGGCTGACGCAAGCGCCACATCTATGCTTTTGAATGAAATGAGCAACGTCAACCTGAAAGCACCAGAAGCTTATGAGATAAGGAAGAAAGAGCTTGATGAGATACAGGGCAGATTGAATACAATAGAAGCTGAGCGCGATTCAGTAATGCACATGATAGACGAGATAGACTCGAAGAAGCTCAACATATTCGTCAACACTTTCGATGCGGTCAACAAGAACTTCTCAAAACTATTCAACTACATATTCCCGGGCAAGGCGCAGATAGAACTGGAGAATCCGAAAGAACCGTTCAATAGCGGACTATTCATAAAGATAACCGAAGGGAAGACATCGAAGCGCGAATCTTCAATGTCTGGAGGGGAACGTTCGCTGGTTCTTCTGATGTTGCTGTTCGCCATTCATTCTTACAAGCCTTCCTCGCTTTACATATTCGACGAAGTGGATACCGCACTCGATAAGGAGAATTCGAAGAAGCTGTCGAAGCTCATAAAGGAACTGAGCGCGAATTCGCAGTTCGTCGTTGTCAGCCACAACGATTCATTGATAATGAATGCTGATGCAGCCATAGGAGTTACGAAGAGCGAGAACGAATCGAAGGCGATAGGCCTTGACATTAGGGCGATGCTGGCAAAAGCCGCAACCGCTAACAAGGGTTAGGTGCAAAAAATGCGCTTGAAAAGGAAGAAGAGCAATTTGTTTCCTTCAAAGAGCTCAAAGAAGGCAGACACTGCGCTATTGTACATAGCATATTCTCTTCTGATAGTCTCAATATTGGGATATGCATATACGAGCAACATCCTTCTGGGCGTATTCGCATTCCTGAGCATAGTGCTCGTTTTCATAGCAGAGATAAAGCAGAACATAGGTACAAGCGGAATGAAGGGCGCAGCCTCGGATTTCATGCATGCTGCAATATACGCGATAGCGATATGGATCGCATTGTCGTTTATTCTGGGAACGAGCTCTCCGATAAATGCGGTTGCGAGCTGCAGCATGCTTCCTTATTTGCATAGGGGCGATTTGGTAATACTTCACGGCATAGGAAACGAGTCCCAGTTCATAGCACAGCATGATATACCAATTCTCAACGTCTCCGCAAGCAACTTCTCGAAGCTATCTCAATCCGGAACCGAGCATCTCGTATATTTTTGGTATCAGCACAGCAAATCCGCAATAAGCAACATAGTGAATAATACGTCTAACCTAAACGTGGGATTGTACGATTCGAAATGCCTTTCGGTCTACAGTTATCAGCAAGACGTTTCTTCATATTACAGATGCTTCGTGGGACCTAATCCCGAAAGCAATCCGATAAAATATTCCTATTCTATAGGCAACGTTTCAGTTGACGGCAGGAATGCGCTGATAATACAGACGAATAGCATAAGCGTTGGCAATTCAACAGTTTATCGAAGCAACACCCTCCCAATTGTAGTCTATTCAACTTCAAAGAACGACACGTTCAGCGGAGACATAATACATAGAGTATATGCAGCAGTAAACACGAGCTCCGGGATGTATCTGCTAACTAAAGGCAACAACAATCCATCGCTTGATCTGCAGTTCGGAAATACGCCAATACCGAGCAGCAGGGTGGTAGGATACGTGATAGCCGATATACCCCTTGTAGGCTACGTCAAGCTGCTTCTCAGCGGACAGCTAGCAACGCCTGCAGGTTGCAACCAGACAATAACTAACTGATTAGGTTTTAACGCAAGCGATATACGTGGCTTTTGGTTTGATTTTCGTTAAGCATGCGTAAACGTTGACAAAGCACTGAATATAGCTAACTTTTGCGTCATTATACTCATGGCCTGGGAGAAGATTCTTGAAAGGAGAGACACGCTGAGCAACGACATGCTTTCCGCAGATAATGATGGGCTTTTCAAGAATGTAAACAGAATGTTCGAATTCATAAGCAATGAAGAAGCAGTTTCTTTATTCGATGAATGCAAACGGGCTTTGGATAAATACGTATTCGCAAGCGTTTCAATAGAGGAAAGCACTGCGAACGCACATGTTAACTTCGATTCAAAACGCGAAAACGACAAGTTTGAGCAGGCTATGAAAAGTGCGGTTACGATCATACGCGACCACATGGAGGGTATAGGCATGGCTTTGCTTAGGGACTTAAGCATAAGCATTAAAACGCCTGAAGCTGCAGCTGAAGTTCAAAACGACAAAAAAGACATATTTAGGGATATAACCCTCGCATACTACAATCAGGAGGTAGGGAGTACTAGCGAGGACATATCTGTAATCCCAGAAAACTTTTCTACGGAATACATCCTCAATGTAACCGGCATGAACGCGAATGAAGCTTTGGAGGAATGCAAGAACGCTTTCATAATTACGTTCATAGGCACGATAGCACATGAATTCGTGCACGCAGACCAGTTCAATAAGTTCTTTAGGTTCTACTCTTCAGTTGCAGGATTTTTCGCGCCTGACTTAAATGTAAGGGAAGGCACCGCAAAATTATTCGAGGACCTGCTCGTAGAGGCAATATCAAGTAAAATACTCGATTCAAGGATAGTTTTGAGGAACGTCAACCCAGCGTATATATCATCTGAAAATACGGAAGAGGTTATTGAATTGACAGAGATTATGGCAAGGATAATAGAATCTTATCCGATAACACTGAGTGACGTCAGAGAGAAACTCGCCATAGAGATAAAGAAGTACGGCAAGTATGATAAGTTATTTGGCAATCAGAATCAAATTCCAACTGACAAAATAGATACAATATGGCAGGATAAGGAGTTTTCTGCAGAAATATGGAAGAAGATTGCTCCATATACTTATGTGCCTAGCGTAATGTTCATGATTATGCTTAGGGAAACGAAAGACGAGTACAATATCGATACCGAATTCAACATCATAAATAAGATTGATGCCGTGGCAGACCTCTATTCAGCTACACCCGAGCTTGTTTACCTATTCAACGATTCAATATCGGAGTTGCGCGAAGGCCTCAAATCCAACGCAAGAAACTGATGTTTAAGCATAAAGCGTAGGAAGCAGGAAAAAAGCAGATTATAGCTGAGTAGGATATCTATCAAATGCAGATATTCTGTAAGCTTTATATACCTTTATGAGAATAATTGTATCGCAGAAAGCGCATTTTTCAGTCCTATTCTGTTTACTGACTGTAAGGCGTCTTTTATATTCAATAAAGTTGTTGACATGAGTGATTTGGCTAAGCATCTCAGGCTTGCTGTAGATACGGGCAAAGTAGCCCTTGGTACTAATGAAGTAATGCGCGCCATAAGCGACAACAGCGCAAAGCTCGTGGTTGTGGCGGAGAACGGCAAGAAGGAAGCGGTTCTCGATATAATTCACGCGTGCAGTGTCGCAGGCATAAAGGTTGCGAAGTTCGATAACGGTTCATTGGAACTCGGCACGTTGTGCGGAAAGCCTTATTCTATGAATGCTGTAGCAGTAATAGATGCAGGTAACTCGAGTATCCTCGAAGAAGGACAGTGATATTTAAAAAATTTCAAATGAGTGTGTTTTATTGCCTAAGGGAGAATTTGCTGCAAAAGAATTGAAAAAGAAAAGAAGGCTTCAGCGTATGCTGAAGAAATCATGGAAGAGGAAGTTCTTCAAGTTGAAGCAGAAGTTCGACCCTGTGGGAACAGTACCTATGGCAAAGGCGATAGTCCTATCTAAATTCGCGGTCCAGCAGAAGCAGCCACACTCAGGTCAGATAAAGTGCGTAAGAGTACAGTTGATAAAGAACGGCAAGGTAGTGGGAGCATTCGTGCCTGGCGATGGTTCTATTGGATTCATCGATGAGCACGACGAAGTTACCGTGCAGGGACTTGGCGGTTCGCAGCGTGGTCAGATGGGTTGCATTCCAGGAATGCGTTACAGAGTTATAGCGATAAACGGAGCTGACCTTTATCAGATAATAAAGGGCAAGAAGGAGAAACCAAAGAGATAATCGTGATTAAAATGGCAGAGAACGAATCTATGAATTCTCAGGAAAAGAAGCCAAAGCGCGCTGCAAAGAAGCAGATACAAGAAGCGCAGGCTGAAGATACGAAGCAGAATGCTGCAGAGAATACGGAAGCGCAGGCAGAGCCGGCAAAGGAAAAGAAGCAGGCTAAGGCGAAGAAGGAAGCAAGGCAGGCATCAAATTCAGGTGCTGCATTATTCGGCAAATATCCTTATAGCGAGGTCAACGTAGAAGACGAAAGCCTCGCAGCATACATAAACCTTAGCCCTAAGAGCTATCCCATGAACTTCGGAAGGAGGAACAAGGTTAACTTCTACGAGACAACAAACATAATAGAAAGGTTCATGAGCAAGCTGATGAGAGGAGGAACGGGAAGGAAGATAGGAGGTAAGGTAATAAGAACAGAAGGAAGGCTTCAGGGAAAGAAGCTCAAGATCATGAAAGTGGTAGAGAAAGCATTCGAAATAGTAAATAAGCAAACCGAGCAGAATCCAATACAGGTATTCGTAGACGCCCTGGAATTTGCCGCACCTATAGAAGACACCACAAGGGTAAGATACGGAGGTATAGCTTACAACGTCGCAGTAGACCTGAGCTCCGTAAGGCGCTTGAACATAGCGCTGAAGAATCTCGCATTGGCTGCAATAACCGGTGCTTTCAAGAGCAGAAAGTCTCTTGCTGATGCACTAGCCAACGAGATAATGCTTGCAGCTAAGAACGATGCCAACAGCTATGTGATAAAGAAGCGCATTGAATCAGAGCGTATGGCAAGAAGCGCAAGATAATAAGGTTGTTTTATGGTCAGAAAAGAATTCGTAGCAGAAGAAGTTGCAAGAATAATGAACGACATAGAAAGAGTAAGGAACGTTGCGATCATAGCGCACGTCCACCACGGAAAGACTACTCTCACTGACTCGTTGCTCGCGAAAGCGGGAATTATTTCGAAGAGCTCTGCAGCAGAAGCGCTGTGGACGAACTACGAAAAGATAGAGAAAGACAGGAAAATGACCATAAAATCCGCAAACATATCTCTCGCTTTTCAGTACAATGAACACGATTTCATAATTAACCTAATCGACACGCCAGGTCACGTAGACTTCGGAGGCCACGTAACCAGGTCAATGCGTGCGGTAGACGGGGTGGTTCTGGTTGTTGATCCGGTAGAAGGAATCATGCCCCAGACAGAAACTGTATTGAGGCAAGCGCTCAAGGAGAAAGCGAAGCCGGTTCTTTTCGTCAACAAGGTGGACAGACTTCTCAACGAATTAAGATTGACTCCAGAGCAGACGTTCGAGAGATTGCTGATATTGATAAACAGCGTAAACAAGCTGATCGATTCATATGTGCCTGAGGAATTCGCGGGGAAATGGCACGTGTCAGTAGAAGACGGAAGCGTTTGCATAGGTTCAGCTTACAAGAAGTGGGCAATCTCGAAGAGGATAATGGACAGGTACAAGGTAACGTTCAAGGACATCTTCGCACTGACTGCTGCAGGAGACGAGCAGAAGCTTCAGGAAATGTCCCCGATAGACGAAGCAACATTGTCAATGATCATAGAACACCTTCCAAATCCAAGGCAAGCCCAATCATACCGTATACCTCACTTGTGGCACGGTGATTTGGCAAGCGCTGATGGAAAGGCGATGATCGAGGTAAATCCGACAGCACAGGCAAACGCAGTTGTATTCGGAATAACCAATGACCAGCACAGCGGAGAAGTTGCGATAGGAAGGGTATTTTCGGGAACGGTGAAGAAGGGAACTATACTCAACATATCCGGAAGGGCTGAGCCGCAACGCGTGCAGCAGGTAGGACTTTACATGGGTCCTGAACGAGTAATAATCGATTCAGTACCTGCGGGAAACATAGTCGCGCTTGTAGGTCTTAAGGACATATCCATAGGAGACACGGTAAGCGAAGGAACAATAGAGCCTTTCGAAAGGATAAAGCACTATTCCAAGCCGGTGGTCACGAAAGCAGTAGAGACAAAGGATCCAAGGGACACGATGAAGCTGGTAACCGCATTGAGGGAGCTTTCCAAAGAGGACCAGACAATAGAGGTTGCGATAAACCAGGAAACCGGAGAGCACCTCGTCAGCGGAATGGGAGAGCTTCATCTCGAAGTCATAGAAACGAAGCTCAAGGACGAATACGGAATACCTATCCAGACGAGCGAGCCCATAGTCGTATACAGGGAAACGATTGAAAAGAGCGCGATGAACATAGAAGGAAAGTCGCCAAACAAGCACAACAGATTCTACATTAACGTCGAGCCGCTTGAGCAGGGAGTCGTTGAATTGATAGACAACGAAGTCCTCAAGGAAGGAAAGCCAAAGGGCAAAGCGTATGTAGAAGATCTGGTCAAGGCAGGAATGGCAAGAGAGCAGGCGAAGGGTCTCGAATACATATACAATTCAAGCATGCTGATAGATGCAACCCATGGAGTTCAGTATCTCAACGAGGTCATGGAGCTTCTGGTAGATGGGTTCATACAGGCAATAGGGGATGGGCCTCTTGCAAGGGAGAAGTGCCAAGGCATAAAGGTGTCGATAATCGACGCTACGATACACGAAGATCCTGTTCACAGAGGTCCTGCACAGGTAGTTCCTGCAATGCGAAGGCCGATATACGCAGGTATGCTTGCAGCGGGAGTCAACCTTCTCGAGCCCAAGCAGAAGTTCACAGTGTCGATACCGCAGGAATACATGTCTGATGTGATAAGTTTGCTGCAGGGCAAGCGCGGTCAGATAATCGACGTGCAGCAGGAAAGGGAGAGCGTAACCATAATCGCGAAGATGCCTGTGGCAGAAGTCATAAAGGGATTCTCTAATGATATAAGAAGCGCAACGAAGGGCCGTGCAATATGGTATCCAGAATATGCTGGCTTTGAAAAGTTGCCAAAGGAGTTGCAAGACAAGGTAGTAAGGGACATAAGGACAAGGAAGGGCATACCTCCTGAAGTTCCTAAGCCTGAGCAGTTCTTGGATTAAGTATATATATGTTGCCGCATGAAACAATAATGCGGCTTATTTTATAATTCAGCCTATGAAACGAGGTATATAACATGGCGAAATCATACGTGAAATTTGAAGTACCAAAAGAAGTAGCAGATAAGGCATACGAAGCTGTAAAGCTTGCGGTGCAGAACGGTAACGTCAGAAAGGGCGTTAACGAGGTTACGAAGAGCATTGAAAGAGGCCTTCCGACAATAGTGGTTGTTGCTGAGGACGTCGAACCTGAAGAGGTCATAATGCACGTTCCAACTCTTTGCGAACAGAGAAAGATAGCTCTTGTTTTTGTTCCTGAGAAGGAGAAGCTCGGTGCTGCGGCTGGCTTGAAGTCATGCGCGGCGGTTGCGATAGAGAAGGGCGGAGAAGCCGCTCCTTTAATAAGCGACATAATAGCAAAGGTAACCGGAAAGGCTTCAAAGGGCGAAGCTAAGGGCGAAGAGGCAAAGCCTGCAAAGGCGGAGAAGCCAAAGAAGGCAAAGGAAGCTAAGCAGGAAGAGACAAAGACCGAAGAAGCACCTGAAGCCGAAGCAGAGCAGTAACTAAGGTAGTGTAAATGGCAGGTAACGCTCCAAACCAACATCAGTCCAAGTTCGCAGGGTATTTGGCAGAGATAGTGGAGCTTTCCCCTATAAGGACCGGAATATACGGAGAAGTCCGTCAGGTACTATGCAAGGTACTGGAAGGTCCGGATTCCGGAAGGGCAATAAAGCGCAACATCGCAGGCAAACTCAAGGTTCACGACAAGGTAAGATTGAACGAAACCACGAGAGAGGCCAAGCAGATAAAGAGCAGGTGAACTCATGAAGTGTTCATATTGTACAACTGAAATAGAGAAAGGAACGGGAATGATGTACGTAAGAAAGATGGGCGCGACTAAGTACTACTGCTCGAAGCGCTGCTATAAGTACGATGTCAACTTCAAGAAGAAGCCAAACAAGAAGGAAATAAAGGAAAGAACCGGCAGCAAGGCATGATTTTTCGTGCCTTCTGCAAAAAACACTAATCCTTATATAAGACAAACCGCATAAGATATGTGGTAGTAATGTCCGAAGTCAAATTAGATAAAGTGAAAAACCTTGAACCCACGTTAGCAGGTAGTGATTTCTTAAGCAAATCTGACGAATATAGAGCTCTTACTAAGAGCATTAAGGAATTGGAAAACATGTTTTTTGGAAAGTCAAAAATACATGATGGAGTATTGAGTAAGGGAGAGTTCTCTCCAATTCAGCACGATCTATGGGCGAAAGCGGAAAAGGAGGGTAAAACGCAGGGCTTCACTGATACCGCGTATGCTTTCGGCAAATTTTTCTATAACGATAAAGTAATTACCGCAGATAAGGACACAACCGTTTATTTCGGCAGCGACTTCGGCAACTCTTTGAAACCTGTAAAATTAGCCATTTTATCTGATTTGGATAAGGAATTGGCAAAAGGCCAAGAAAACCTATCCAAGATCATAGAGTTCATAGAGGGCGCTTATATCTTCAAAAACGATCTCAAGGAAGCCGGCACTTTCATGATGCATGAACTTTCTAAAAGTTCAAATCGATCCCTAAAAGAAGCAATTTTGGATATAGGCTCAGAATCCTCAGGCCACATAGAAACGTCTGATACCGGAAAAGCTGCAATGGGCGCGTTCGCATTATTCGTGCAAGCGGGAGAAAACATGAGCGGTCTCCCCGGAAAAACAAGAAGCTATGCCGAATTGATGAAAGATGCGAGTGCAAGTGCAGAATATTCTTCTTCGCCGCTTACAAGCTTTAAGGAAAATAAAAATCTATCTTATTTAGAAGAATTCGAGAAAAAAGATATTGCAGGTTTCAAATGGGCACACAACGTAATTTCCGCTGCAAGAGATATCGTCAAGTATTTCAAGGATTCTACCAACGACGAAAAATCCGTTGCCGATTTCAACGTGGAAGGCACTTTGCGCAATATTGCGAAATTCGGTTTTGCGTCAAACTCGCTTACGGAATTCATAAACGACCAATTGCTGCTTAATCTGTTATTGCAGGATATAGGGCTTGTGCCAAAAGATACTACTAAAGGAAGAGGTATTAACGACCCTTAACCGAAATTAATTCGAGTACAAATGCGCTTTATTGAGCGTATCTTATCAAATGGGCGACTTATTGGAACAAGCTGATTATGGTTTTGATAGTTTGCATTACGTTGCATTAGCAGATACAAGGTTCGCAAACTACGCCAAGAAGGAACTGTCAAAACTGCCTTCAAATTCCATCACGTTTCAAACGCACCACATAGAAACATGGATGTTTTCCGGAAGCTCATCCATTGCCGAAAAAGACCTGAGCGATGTATCGAGGAAGTTTTCATTCGTTGACAATATCCTAAAATTGCACTCGCAAGTAGAACTTAACGGAGATGATTATTCTTCGTTAGAAGGGGCTATTGCAAAAGTGATCAAGAAGGAAGATTCGCATTCGTTCAGCATTGAAGTCAAGAAGATTGGGTTCGTATCAGAAAAGAAGGCGAAGGACATAGAGGTGATTTTGGGGTTGCATATGGAAAGCCTTGGGATAATACCCGAATTGAAGAACCCTAAAAGGACGATATTGGTCGCGCTTACGAAGAACATCGGATTCGTCTGCGAATCAAGCCCATCGAATCATGTGGATAGGTTCAGGCAAGCTAACGCAAGCAAATATGCTGCAATCAATCGTGCAGAATACAAGATTATCGAAGCGATGCAGTTCTTTGGGATAAATCCAACAGGCTACGTGCTTGACATAGGCGCAGCCCCGGGTGGGTGGACGCACTGTTTGTCTGAACTGGGTTCAAAGATAGTAGCAATAGACTATGGGCTTTTGTTTTACGATAAATTCTCTAATGGCAAGAAAATACTCGTTTTGGCAGAACATCCGGACGAACAGACACTTGTCAATGCTACTAAAAATTTCGATAACATAACTCTTGCGGCATTCGACTCGGAACTGAAATATTCAGATTTTGACATAATTCACGTGCGTGCCAGCAACATTCCCGATGTGCTTCAGCATATAATAAAAGCTATTGGAAAATTCGGAATGCTCATGATAGACATAAACGGCTCTTCCACCGAGGGGGCG
Source organism: Microcaldota archaeon (assembly GCA_021789155.1). Taxonomy (GTDB): domain Archaea; phylum Micrarchaeota; class Micrarchaeia; order Micrarchaeales; family CABMGC01; genus JAJYJW01. The sequence continues at coordinate 33,778 of JAJYJW010000003.1, read as the reverse complement.
CATCTTGCAGACATGTCGGCGAATTTTATGAAAAGCGGTGCTGATCTGGTTTTGACGGTTAAATTGCAGAATATGGCAGTTATGCGCCACGTGTCAAAGGCGGAGGAGATACTTTCAGGAAAATACAATTCCGTGAGCGTGAAGAAGCTCCCCCACAACAGGGAGGAAATAACGCTGCACGCTGCAAGAGACTGAGTCTTTTGTTTTAAAGTTGAACAAAAGATTTTTATATCATTCAATTCACAACCACTAAACAAGGTATAAACGTGCAATCTTCATTGCTTACTTTTGCAAAGCGCATGGTAGCGAAGGTTAGCATGATCTATTTCTTCATGTTCTACATGATATGCATCATATGGACTTACCTCGCGTAAGCACCATATCCTGCGTATAAAACTTTTTTTACAAGATGTGGTGCTTATGAAACCTAGTGTAAATGTTGATTCTATGGAAAATGACGAGAAAACCCCTAGTAGGAACGCTCCTGATAACAAGCAAGTTCTGCAAAGCAATTCTGCGAAAAAAGACAAAATCCCAATATCATATCCAAACGGAAAGACCATAACTACTCAGATAGACAGTTCCGCAAGGGCGATGTACTCTCACGTTATTTCAAAGCGTTCGACGTTGTCCAATAACGATGATATAGCATCTTCTGACGCTTTGCTCAGAAAACAGCGAGTCATGATTCTGCGTGAGATATTGTCAAGAGTTGAAGCGCTTGAAAGTTCGCAGAAGTACCCAAACGAGCTAAGGACAAACCTTGGAAACTTAAACCTGGAAGATAGCACATTGATATGGAATAGTCCGCATAGAGGCAATACCGTTTTGCAGAGACTCGGAGATTTGCAGGCAACGCAGGTGTTTTCCACGGCAATAGATGGAGAAGTGCTTGAACTGAGAACCATATTGGATTCGAATAAACTAACAGACGACATTTACTTGCCAACGGCGCTTTACGCATTCAACAAGGTTCTGAAGTTCAAGGAATTCGGAGTTCCATTGGAATCGCTTGAGGAGAACCTCGAAAAGTCGCCTAGGGTGAATTCGGTAAAGATGAACGCCCTATTGGTAAACGAGGATCCGTTTAAGTTAGCGGTAAGACATGAGCCGGAGGCCCAGGTTTCCCTAGAATCACTAAGAGAGCAGGCAGAACTAACTTCAAAGATGCTTACGGATGTTCCAACTTATCAGGATTACTTGGATCTTGCGATAGATGCCGTAGAAGCAGGTAGCATACACACGTTAGCAGATTTCTACAGGATATGGAATATCGCAGTCAACAAAACCCTAACGTGCGTGATGACTGGGAAGGAATATGCAGTAGTTGACATTCCACTGTCGTCTTTCAACGAGTTGACAGCAGTAAGGAACACATTCGAGAATTCTTACCACAAGATTAACGAATACGTGCTATCGTTCGATCCGAAACAGAAGGAGTTCCAGAATCGCAACGAGTTCGTAAAATTCCTCAACAACAGCAACTCCCCGCAACTCGCTGCAGAAATATCCGGAGCGCTTCTGCTGTATCCAGATATGGCGAAGTCCGGCAGGTCAATGCACAACTATTGGCCACATGTAATGAACATCCTCATAGAGAATGGGATAGCAAAGAGGGAACTGGTACCTGCGCTCTTCAAGATGCCAGATATGAGCGTTGCGAACGGGATTCATACCATAGAAAGCGCATGTGCGGATATCAAGGCGCTTGCAAGAAACTTCGATAATTCGGTAAAGAACGTAAGGCAAAGCGCAGCCAAAGCCATAAGGGTGGGTAGATGAGCACGGAAAAAGGAGCCGTAGCGCCAGTTTTCACCAACGACGAGCTGATGAAAATCGCAATTATCGATAACGGAGAGAAGCTGGTGAATCTTTCAGATGCATCTGACAAGTTCATAATAGAGATTGAGGAAACCTCAAGGAAACTGCAAAACCTCCCTGAAAACACGTGCTATTCGAGGGAAACCGTAGCAAGAATGCTGGTATCAGCACAGGGAACATTGCCAAATGGCATGCGTTTCAAGATAATAGACTCGTATAGGCCAATGTCTGCGCAGCGCCAGATTTGGCAGCAGTATTTCGATGACTTTAAGAGGCAGCATTCAGATTGGGACGATGAAGAGGTTGCCAAGGAAACAGACCGATGGGTTGCGAACCCAAGAGTAGTTCCACCTCACACTACCGGCGGCGCACTCGACCTGACTGTTGCTGACGAGCATGACAATGAATTGGACATGGGCACCCCTGTCAATTCTGCAGACGAGAAATCGTACATGCTGTCGGAAAAGGTCACTGGGAAAGCAAAAGAGAACAGGAACATGCTGATAAAGGTCATGACCGATGCTGGTTTCGTAGGCAACCCTAGGGAATGGTGGCATTGGTCCTATGGAGATAGAAGATGGGCCGGGGCAATGAAAAAGAGCAATGCGCTATACGACGGCAGGTGAAATGACGATGTCTAGAAACAAAACCTTGGGAGTCATGGGCGGAATGGGCCCTGCTGCAACTCTCGATTTCGTGAACAAGGTAAACCTTCTCACAAATGCGAAAAATGACCAGCAGCATATCGACATGGTAGTGAACATGATGTGCAGCACTCCGGACAGAACCGCGGCCTTGCTGGGGAATGGTATATCGCCATTGCCTAAGCTGTGCGAATCCGCAGAATCTCTGCTTAAGCAGGGAGCAGAAGTGATAGCAATGCCCTGCAATACCGCACATTATTGGCACGAGAAAATAGTCTGCAAGCTAGAGGAAAAGTACTCAAATTTCAGCTTCCCTAACATGGTGAACCTTGCGGTTGACGCGGTGAGAAGCGAATTCGCAGATGTAGACAGAGTAGTCATACTTGCTACGGAAGGTGCGATATACTCGCAAATATACCAGGATGCATTGTCTGCAGCACACGTGAAGTTCACTGTGCCTGAGCCTGACGTGCAGGCATTGGTGACAAAGGCGATATACGGAGTCAAGGCAGAAAATATCGAGGAATCGCGAAAGTTCGTCAACCACGCATTAAACGGGCTTGTGGGAACGAGAGACGTGCTGCTGCTCGGATGCACGGAATTGCCTCTGGTCGTGGGCAGAAACGAATATCCAAGGCAGATTGACGCTACCCTTGAGCTTGCGAAGGAAATCGTAAGGTTGTGCAAGGGAGAAGTCGAAAGGGTGGTTTACGCAAACGTATAAATATTTTGAAATGAGACTTTGTAATCATCCCATAGTGTTCAAATGAACGTAGTAATAGCAATACCTATTGACAAAACCCTTGCAGATTTCATAGGCAAGGGCAGCCCAGAAGGCAGCATAAACATCTACACTAGAAAGCTTGGCGAAGGCACGATAGTTGGGCTTATGCCAGCATCGATCGATGAGAAATTCGGCTCTCTGGCAGAATGCCTTCTTCTCTCTTCGCAAGTCGTCATAAGCACAAGGGAAATAAACAGCGCGTTCGGAGAAGTGCTGATAGGCGCAGCTTTGCTTGGCAAGAGAATAATATTCACCGATGACAACTCGGTTGACGATTATGTTAAAAATCTTAAGATACAGAATTTCGAGGTTCTTGGAAAAGACTCGTTGCTAGCTTCGATAATCTCGCATGGGAAGGAGTCAGCTGGAGAAGACGTCAGGATAGACATAGACAAGGCATTCCCAGTAAAGGGGATAGGGTCAGTGGCATTGGGCGTTGTAACAAAGGGCAAGCTCACAGTGCACCAGGAATTGTACCACACCGATGGCAATCTGGTCATGATCAAGAGCATTCAAAGCCACGATGTTGACGTGAATGAGGCAGACACCGGAACGAGAGTCGGGGTTGCGCTGAAAGGGATAGAATATGACAGGATAAGCAAAGGCGATCTTCTTACAACAAAGCAAGTGCCGAAAGTAACTGTGGTTAAGGTAAAAATGAAGCTTAGCGAGGTAAACAAGGAAGACGTGCAGGCAGGCGGCAGATACTCTATTGTGTCGAATTTCTCCGAATCAATAGTTAAGGTGGATTCCGTAAGCGGCGACGAAATTACGCTGAAGTTGGAAAAGCAGCTGCCTCTTGCTGCGGGGGACGAATGCCTGCTCATACGCGATAAAAAGCCCAGGATCTTCGCAGCATGCTCGATACTGTCTGCGAATTAGCCTATTCGAATGTGGTTTCCCACATCTTCTGCGCGAGCTTTCCGCTGTACTTTATCTTCTCTATGGCGGAATCTGCCTTTTCCTTGTTTGCCCTGTGTTTTGTGAGGAGGGCGTTGACCTTATCAACGAGCATCTGCTTCAACTCGCCAGTAAGCATCTTCCCGCTTCTATAGTCTTTCTCTATCTGGGCCATCTTTTCATCGTCAGGCTCGAAGAAATCGCGCAGCCATAGGAACGATACGTCAACGTCAACATTCCCTCCCAGCTTCCTGTGCATTTCCACGCTCTCCTGGCCTCCAGAGAAAGCGTATTTCATTATCTTGCTCTTTACGGTTTTTTCGTCGTCTGTCAGATAAATCGCGGTTTCTGGCTTCGAAGCGCTCATCTTTCCTTCTACTCCGGTAAGCGGAGGTATGAACTTTGAATGAATCTGCGCTGCTTTGTGGTAGCCGAGCTTTTCTGCCATGTCCCTCTGCAGCCTCCAGTAAGGGTCCTGATCTATGGCGTCTGGTATAAGGCAACGCTTTTTCTCGAACATTGTGGGCACTATCTCAAGCGATGGGAAGAACATAAGGCCAACGTTAGTCATGTTGTTGAATCCGAATACGGATTTAACCTGCGAATAGTTCATCTCTCGCGATACCTTCAGCGCCAGCTTGTATATATGGTCGATGTATTCGGTATCCTTGAATATGAAGGTTTTGTCAGGATCGAATCCTACAGCGGCTATGTTTCTTATGTCGTCGTCAGCTACTTTCGTTATGTGCTCGAGGGTCCTTTCCCTCTTGAACACGAATTTTTCGTCATCGGTGACCTGAATGTAAAGGTTGACGCCGAACTTTTCCTGGAGCCATTTAGTGAAAAAGAAAGGAACAAGGTGGCCTATGTGCATTGGGTTTGACGGACCTACTCCGGTATAGAGGTATATCCCCTTCCCGCCTTTGAAATCCGCAATCGCTTTGTCCAGATCCCTGTGAGAATAGAACAGCTTCCTGCGCAGAAATATGTTGTCTTCTCCGGTTACGCTCACGAGCGATTTCTCAAGCTCCGCAGTTATTGGAGACGTTCCGAACTGTTTTATCAACTTGTCATAGTCTACCTTGCCTTTTACTTCCCAAGGCGTGACTACCAATTCCTCTGCCATATTTCTATTTTACATGTAACGTTTAAAATCGTTCTCTGTAAGCGACTAATCGACAAAATCAATTTTTATCCCACAATTTCCAGAATTGCTTACGCAGCGAGTCGATCCTGCCTTTGTCTTTTGTAACGTCTATGTGCTCTATGTTTCTGTGCATTCCCGCATACGTCAGGTTGGCTGAGCCGACTATCGCCTTCTTTTCGCCTATGTACATCTTCGCATGAACGAATTTTTTGGGAACTTTCAGCGCTATGTTTCTGTTGCCTGAAAGCTTGAGATAGAACGAGCGGGCTTCTAGCATTGACAATATCGCGAAGAATGCGAGCAGTACCGTTATGTTCATTGAATATGAGATCGCAGTGCATGTCGCGAAAATCGAAATCGCAAGTACAGATTCTGCATCAAAATGTCCGTTTTCTATGATTTTTCTCGCATCTGGTTTAACTGAAGACGCGATTATGCATATCCTTTTCTTTCCCGTGTTCGAAAGGAACCTCGCGTAATATTCATCGATGTACGGCGATACAACGAGAACTTCTCGCGAATTTCTGACCAATTCCTCCACCTCCTTGTGCGTATTCCTGCCAGAATAGGAGTAATCGGAAAAGTGCAACGGAATCACCAGATATATGCATGGGCAGCAGTATAAAATAGTTGCAGTATAATGCATAGTACCTACGTGTGATTGAATGAGCGCAAGCAAAAACCATGATGTTCAACGCATCCAGCGCCGCATCATAAAATACGAGCTCGAGAACGTGTTCATATACAACTCTCTTCTCCGCAGGGAATATCATAAAGACCTGCACAAGCTTCTTTCGAAACTTTCCGGCAAGGAATCAGAGCACCTTGACAGATGGGCCAAGATAGAGCAAAAAAGGTACATCGTTGGCAGGGCAGGCCCCAGGCTGAAGGCCAAGGCATTTCTGTACTCTTTGGCAAGAACGCTTCTGGGTCACGTGTTCCTCATAAAGCTGCTTGAAATGCGCGAAAAGAAGCTGATAAACAGATATGCGGTCGCGGAAGCGATAAGTCCGCACAGATCCCAAGTGCGCAGGATAGTTTCTGGCATTATGGCAGACGAGGGCAGGCACAAATCCGCGCTCATAAGGGAACTGGAAGAGTATGGGGGCGGATTGGATTATACGAAATCGATAATCTTCGGGCTAAACGATGGTCTTGTAGAAGTTTTAGGCGCAGTGGTAGGCTTTGCCGCAATAACAACTAATCCTACAATAGTCATACTTGGCGGAGTGATAGTGGCGATCGCTGGCACCCTGTCGATGGCAGGCGGTTCTTACGTATCCGCAAGTTCGCAGAGGAAGGTATCGAGAGCAATACCCGATGGCTCGCATGAGTTGCATACAGTTCCATTGAGCGAGGCGTACTTTACTGGTGTGTTCTATTTCGGGGGCGCTATGGTTCCCATAGTTCCGTTCGTGCTTGGATTATCAGGTTATGTCGGCATGCTCGCTTCGATATTGATGGCAACTTTGGTGCTTTTCGCCACGTCTGTAATAGTAGGCATACTCAGCGATACGAGCATCAGGCACGGTGCGACGGAGAACATACTTATCTCTTTGGGTGCTGCTTTTTCCACCATACTAGTCGGGACTTTCGCAAGAGTTTACTTGCACATCGTAATCTGATGTGCAAGCTAACTTTACTTCTTTGCCCTTCTCGCAATTCCCATTAACTTTTCTATTTTCGGATCTATCTTTTTCTTGAACCTGAAATAGATTATCGCTATCGCCGCAACTGCTATTACGAATGTGTATACGGAGCCAATGTCTGCGGCAGCAGCCGAATTTATCGTTGCGGAATACTGCTGCGAGCCGGAGAATTGCTGATTCGGTGCGCTGTTGTTCTGTTTCCACGTCTCGTACACCGTTATGGGATATGATGCTGGCTCTCCATTGCTGTCCACGTTAACCAGGAACAATATCGTTGCGCTTTGTCCAGGCGCTAGCTGATCGAGATATGCGTTCCCGTCAACAGGGGCTATAGGGTAAGTGGTCTGAAGGCTCAGCTGTATGCCGCTTGCTGCTATGTTGCCGGTGTTTTGTATTGTCACTCTCAATGGGGTGCTGCTGGAGCCCGGTTGCATAAGCGACGATTCTGAGGTTATCTTGAACTGCGCTGATTTCTCTATGTTCAGCTCGAGATTCTGCGAGCTATTCATCAGAGCACGATAGTTGTCTGCATAGTAAGTAGAATAAGTGTGTATCGTCGCGTTGCTTGCCCCGTTCTTAGCGAATATCAGCAACGTCTGCTGGCTTGATGATCCCGCAGGTATGGTTCCTATGAAGAACTTGTTAACCGAACCCTGCACTTCTACGTTGCTATCTGGGGTAAAAGCCACCGTAACGTTTCTGGCAGCGCCAGTACCTACGTTCTCAACAGCTATGTAGAGCGTTTGGTTGTAGCCGTTGAGCAATTGAGCGGGATTCGCTCCGGTAGTCTGGATGACTATTCGCGGCTGGTTTATGGCAACGCTAATCGGTATTGTCGAGTTGTAAGTGAAATTCTCGCCATAATCGGACGAATAGCGCACTGTTATCGGTATTACGTAAGTGTCGTTTACCAGATTCTGGCTCGCTATCAGGCTGGTGCTAACTTGCTGCGAAGATCCCTTTGCTATGCTTCCTATGAATTGCGTGGCAGTGCCTACAACGCTTATGTTCTTCGTGTTATGCAGCGTTACGCTCACGTTCTTCGCATCGCCTCCGCCTGTGTTGTATAATGTGAATACTGCTTGGGATGAGCTGCCGGGATCGAGTTGCGGGCTTATGCTGCTCGCAGTCGCGGATATCTCAGGATTTCCGCGTATGTACAGCAATATCGGCATTATGGATTGCTCCGTAGTAGAGGTGGTGGTAGTTCCAGAACCGGTGGTCGTGGCTATGTCTGTCTGGTAGTTTGCGCTTATGTTGAATACGTAAGTGCCAGTGTTGACGTCAGACGGGATGTGAAGCTTGTACTTGAAGTAGGTAGTAGACCCCCCGTATATGCCCTGCCCTATGCTCGTTATGAAGCTGATCGTGGAAGGGCTCACGTTGAGCAATGGATATCCAGAAGATGCATACAGGTTAACGTTGCTTAATGTCCTCGTGTAAGAATCGTATAGCTGGAAGGTTAGCGTGACGTTGCTTCCCGCGGTTATTATTGCGGGATTCACGTTGAGATTTACTACCGATAACGCCCCTGCAAACGTTATTCCTGCTAGCATTTGGATTGCAATGAAAATCCGCAATATCGAGAATTTGTCCATAATTTCACATCTATTCTATAGTATTTTTGAAAAGCAATACGCTCGCTATGAGCGAGATGACGCTGAATATTATCAAGACCACAACATCCGTAATTAGCACGCTCGTTGGTATGAATCCTTTGAGGAATAAATACCTTACTCCGTCTACAGCGTACGTAAGCGGGTCTATCGCACTGAGGAACTGAAGCCATGGCGGGAACGTGTTCGTAGGCGAAAACGCGCCGGAAAGGAACCACATCGGCATCATTATCATGGTTCCTGTTATCGAATAAGTCTCTATTTTGCTGGTTCGCGTCGCGAGTATTATCGCTAGGGCGCCGAATCCAATAGAAGCCAGCACAATGAACATGAATATCAATGCAACTCCGTATAGGCCGCATGCCATGTGCCCGCCGTCAAGTATGCCTATCACCAGTGCGAAAATACCTGCCATAGTAGACTGCGTTACCCCCATGCCCAGCTTGCTCAGAAGTATGGAGAACCTGTGTATTGGAGTTACTAAGAATGTCTTGAGGTTGCCCAGTTGCCTGTCGGTAAGCATTGTGAATCCTCCGCTCCATAGCGCCCCGAAGATAACAACGGAAAGCATAACTCCCGCTATGAGGAAGTCTTTGTAGTCGCTTGCAGTGCCGTAAGTGTAATTGACGTTGAAAGAGGTGGTGGGGCTTTGCTGCATGTTTGCAGAGTTTATCCCCTTGCTCAGCACTTGTGCGTCGAACTGTTTTGCCGTTTGCTCTACCTGGTTTACGAGTATTGTCGTTGAGAACGGAACCGATGAATCAAGATAAGTGGTTAAAGTTTGCGAACCCTGGTTGTTGGTTCCAAAATGAGGGGGTATGACAATAACCATCGTAACCTGGCCCATGTACAGCATATTCAGGGCGCTTTGCTGGTTTGTAACGCTAAGCACCCTAACAATGTTAGCGGCCTCTAGAAGATTAATGAACTTGATGGAATTTATTCCGTTGTCGTAATTGACTATCGCAACAGGCAGGTTTTTCGAGGTGTTCCCTATGTTCCCCAGGAGCAGTATGAATACCAACGGGAACATTACCGATCTCGCAACTGACACGTTAATGTTTTTCTTGAATATGAGAAATTCCCTTGCGTACAAAGTCAGTGCGTCTCCCAATATGCTCATGCGGTTCACTTCATCATTTTAAGGACGTCCTTTCCTTGGCCATTATCCGTATTCGATGCGCTGTCTCTGAGTGATGTTCCGGTGAGCTTGAGGAACACGTCGTCAAGAGTAGGCTGATGCATTCCTATCGATACAACCTCTATTCCGCTTTTGCTAAGCTTCTTCACCAGGCTGTTCAGCATTTCCAGAGAGTCTCCGGTAGCGGGAAAATATACCTTGTCGCCAGTAACCCTGACGTTTTCCTTGTATAAGCTCTTTATTATCTCCTCGGTTTTAACCAGGAATTTCTTCTCCACGGCTATCTCTATAATCTGATGCTTGCTTACCTGCTGTTTGAGCTGCGAAGGCGTTCCGCTTGCGACCACCTTTCCATTGTTGATTATCGATATGCGGTTGCATAATTGGTCCGCTTCTTCCAGGTATTGGGTGGTAAGCAGTATGGTAACCCCGCGTTCCCTGTTTATCTTCCTTAGCAGTTCCCACAAGTTAGACCTGTTTTGTACATCTAGACCAACCGTTGGCTCGTCAAGAACAAGTATTTTCGGATTGTGGATAAGCGCCTTTACCACGGATAAGCGTCTCTGCATTCCTCCGGAGAAAGTGCCGGCGTAATTGTCCTTGAATTTCTCCAGGCCTGCGAGTTCCAGCAATTCACCTATTCGCTTATTGATGACATCATCGGGAAGATGGTACAGCCTGCCGAAAAGCCTCAGGTTTTCAGTTGCTGTTAATTCCCCTTCCACTACAGTTTCCTGCGTAACCAATCCGACCTTGCCCTTCGCTTCGCTGCTGTCTTCAACCACGTTCATTCCATCCAGATGAATGGTCCCGGAGGTGGGCTCGAGAAGTCCTAGAAGCATGTTTATCGTGGTGGTCTTCCCCGAGCCGTTTGGTCCGAGAAGTCCGAATATCTCTCCACGCTCTATTGCAATGTCGAGCTTGTTAACTGCGACAAAATCTCCAAACTTTTTAACAAGCTTGGTTATTTCTATCGCGTAATCCTTCATGTCCCTTACCCTTTGCAAATACCGTATTCACTTGGAATGCTATTATTAAATAGCTACTTGCTGCTGCCGGATGTGGCGTAACCTATCGCGAGATACGCTAGCTTCGCCGCCATGAAATCCGGAGAGTGCATTCCGGGAATGGGGCACAGCTCGGTCATGTCAATTCCCACGATGTGCTTGTGTTTCGCCACTTCCTCTATCATGTTGCACAATTCCGCAAATCTCAATCCGTCAGGTTCGGGGGTTCCGACGCTTGGCATCTCCGAAGGATCCAGAACGTCAAGGTCTATGGTTATGTACACGTTATCCTCGCATTGTTCAATGACTTTCTTGATGCTTTCCCTTATTCCAGCAATTCTGAGATCATGCATCGTGACCAACGATCCCTTTTCCAGGTTTTTCGCTGATTCTATCTCTATGCTTCTTACCCCTACGTTGAATACGCTGTCGGAGAGCTCATGCGCCCTTGCCATCACGCACGCATGCATGTATTTGCTTCCGTAAAGCTCATCCCGTGAATCTGAATGCGCATCGAACTGTATCACGCTCAATCCATTGTCGTATATCTTTCTCACTGCAGCTATTGCACCTATTGCTATCGAATGCTCCCCGCCTATCATGAACGGCAATTTTCCATCTTCCAGTACCTTGCTTACCTCCTTCTCTATGCCGTTTATCATTCGTTCTGGAGAGCCGAAATCTGGAGCGAGTTCCTCTGTGGTGAATATGCCAACTTTGCTTATGTCGCGGTTTAATTCGTAGCTGTAAAGTTCTATGTTCCTGCTAGCCTCTATTATCGCTCTTGGACCATTCCTAGAACCGCTTTTGTAGGTAACTGTCGAATCGTACGGAACTGGTATTGCTACTACCCTAGCAGATTCGTAATCCTGATTCTCAACGCCAAAAAGATTGTACTCCGGCAGTGAATTCAAAATATGCATGAGGATACTTTGAATAGAAAGCTCTTAAAGAGCTTGTTTGCCTATTATCCCTATGCTTAAACCGTTAAACGCGTTCCTGAAGCTTACCCGATTCGAGCACAGCATAATGATAGCGATAGCCGTGCTAGCCGCAGAGGTCCTGTCTGGATCGCTCCCTAGCGCAGTCCCTCTTGCATTTAGCGTAGTTGGTCCAGCGTTCATAAGCGCAGGCGCATTCGCGATAAACGATTATTTCGATGTCGAAGTAGACCGAATGAACAAGAAGAATAGACCCATAATAAGCGGCGAAATTTCAAGGAATTCCGCTCTTGCGGTAGCGGTTCTTTCGTTTGCACTGGGCACCGCGCTGAGCTATGCGATTAACTATTACTGTTTTGCAATAGCGATATCTTTTTCGGCAATTTCCATATTGTATAGCTATAAGCTCAAGGAGGTGCTGCTTGTGGGGAACCTGTTTGTTGCGTTGTCTATGGCAATTCCTTTCATATTCGGAAGCTTCGTTGCAGGCAACTCGATAAGCAACGCGCAACTGTTCTACACTGCCATAATTTTGCTTGCGGGATTGTCAAGGGAGATAGACGGCACGATAAGGGATTACTCCGGAGACATCAAGGCAAGACATGCGAATACTTTGCCAAGGGTTATAGGAAAGCAGGCGTCGGCAGAGTTTGCGCTTCTCTTATATGTATTTGCTACTTGCATAGCGATGATGCTGTTCTTCACCGTTGCCCCGTTTAAACACAATTTCGCGTATCTCATTCCGATATCTGCCGTTTGCAGTACATTCCTTTACATAGGCGCTGGGCATTTGACTTATTCTTCTGACAAATTCTACGCGTTCTCTAGGAAATCGTCGCTTGTTGCAATGGGAATAGCATTGCTATGCATATTCCTCGTTGCAATAGCGTGATCACTTTCTCCTCTTCCTATCCCTGTCTTTTATCGCGTTGTGCATCTCGTTCATCTTGACAAGAACTATGAGCAATACCACTAGCACTACGAACAGAAGAACGAGTATTATGAACATCAGATAATATACCTGGTTCAATTCGCCGGCTATTCCCGCAGGCAGCTGTGCCGTGGCTGCGGTGACGTTTGATACAAGCAGAGAGCCCGCTATTACTGCGTTCGCGCTATCTAGCTTCTTCGACAGCATTGCCGTGTTGAATGCTTGCGCATAGTAGTTATGCGCGCCGCTCTGGTTTAATGCAGTGTTGGCGTAGTGCGTGTATAGAAGCGCCTGACTTTTGAACATGCTGCCCCACACGCTTGTCGAGTTGCTCACTATGTCGTTTGCTACTGCGCTTGCAAGTTGCGTGTTGTTGTAGAATAAGTAGCTGGTGTTTGCAAGGGACATGGCATATTCCGCATTGTACAATGCCACTGCATAATTCTTGTTAGCAAGCTCCTGCTCTGCTACGCTTGCATACATTCCAGGGAAGTTCTGCGCATTGCTGACTTCATTCGTAATCAATTGCAACGATCCCGTGCCTATGCTCGAATAATTGCCGCCCATCTGCGATGCGCTATTGTACATGAACGATGCCGCGCTGCACCATGCGTTAGCTTGTGCCAACGTTTGGAGTATCTGATCCAGATTATCTGAGACCTCTACGCTTGAAAGCGCGGATTTTGCCGCGTTTATTGAGTAGTTTGCCCACGCGTGCCTTAGTTCTCCGCCAATTACGTATTCGTAGTTCGTGTTTGTGAGTTGTGGCGGGGTTATCGCATTGCAGTATGCCTGAGTGTTGTTTGCCAAAGTTCCGACGCTCTGATTCAACACCGTGCCCTTGTTTGCGATTATGTACGCATCTATGTATTCTAGGAAGGCGAAGTTGGCTGCGGAGTAGAAGTATCCCTTGTTCGCTATTTCCATGTAGTTGCTTATTCCCGAATCGAGTACGTTCTTGAGGCCCGAATAGTTTCCGGTTATGTTGCTTATCAGGTTCTGCGTCATTGTAAATGTCTGGTTTGTCACATCAGAGAATGCGTTTACGTTGCATGAACTACAAGTGTTCATCGCATCTGGCAATGAGGTTACGTTGTATGTTGTTGCGATATCTATCGCATTCATGTGTCTGAAAGGAAGTTTTCCCGTTGCATATTCGAATGCTTGAGTTACGTTTCTTACCATCGTTATCGGTATGCTGTATTCCTGCTGCGCAAGATAGTACAGTATGCTCTCGAAGCTGCCGCTGTCCGCATATGGGAGTATCATGTATTTCATTCCCGCTGCCTTTGCTGCTCCCACCTTTTCCAATATGCCCCCTATTTGCCCTGCCGTGCCATTGGAATTTATCACTCCAGTTATTGCGAAATTGTCAAGTAAAGGGGTGTTGCTGAATTCTGACATGGCCAATACCGTCATCGCTACCCCTCCGCTGGGTCCGGATATGTCGCTCGAATTTCCAGATATGTCGTAAGTGAAGTTGTATTTGTGGTAATCTACACCATAAATTGAAGATGCGTATTGTACCGCCTGTAGTGCGGAATCAATTGTGCTATTGTCTATTATCGCTGCGCCAGTCACTTTCACTGCACCGTTTCCGTTGCTTATGCTCAACGTGAAATTTGTCAGTATCCCGCTATCTACTCCGATGACTGCAGGGTCGTGTATTGTTGCGGTGCTAAATGCGTAAACCGAAAGAGAAAAAAGCAGCAACATAACTCCAATTAGATTAATTTTGCCATGCATGCTCTGATATGAACAAAAAAGGTTTATAACGTTTATCTACTGCAAGAAATTTGCCGCACTTACGGTTTGGTATACCCTGCAGTCCATCCGCTCGTGAAAGATACTTTGGTCGTAGCGCCATTGAAATTGTTCCCCGAATAGTCGTTTGCGTCTCCATTGAGCGGCCACCATCCAACAAGATGCGCGGTGTTTATCGGGTCAGCACCTATTCCCTGATGGTATAAGGAAGATATCTCAGTCTGAGTGAGCGAAGCATTGTACATCTGTGCGTTGCTCGCCAATCCGATGTATTGCCACATTCCGCCAGAGCCTGCGCCTATTTGCCATGCATCAGTTGGATTGAGTATCGTTGTAGACGCGCTTTTGCATAATATCTGTACTGCATCTACGTAGAAGCATACTGTTGCGCTTGCGCCGGCAACGAGCTTAGTGCCGGTAATCATGTGCCAGTTGCCGTCTGCATACTTGTTGCTCAATGGTGCACCAACGTAACCCCCATACGTTAGCATTTCAGGGCTATATTGCGTGCAGGTGTCTGACCAGAATAGGACGTTGTTGTTTTGACTCCCGGTTATCCATTGTCCGAAGAGCAGCGCTGCCCCTCCAGAACAACCGGTTCCGGTCAACGATTGCGTAGATCTTGCCCAGATTGTCAATGTGACATTGCCCATCATCTGCATGTAAGCGTTAGTTCCGAGATTGATGTAGCTTCCGCTCGAGCCTCCAATGCTGACTACGTATTGCGGAGGCTCGTTGTTGCATATTCCGCTTAAGCTAAGATATTTCAGCGTTCCTGGACCGTTAGGCCTCACTAGAACGCACGATCCCGGTTTTGCCCTGCCTACTACCGTATTGGTATTGAATACGCCAAGCTGGAATAATGCCCCAAGAATAACCGTTATGATCAGAATCGCCCATCCGTATGTCATGAGGTATTCCATCGCGGATTGGATACGCGTATTCCTACCTGAACTTCGCATGGTGATTAAACTCATCAACAATTTAAAATCGTTGCGGATTGCAGCTCTTATGCTCGTTTGCCTCATTTTTTGCCTTTGGTTCTTCTTAATGAGCGTATCCTTTGTTCGAGTCTTTCAATCCTAGACACCATTCTTCCCTCAAGTCTAGCGAGTTCTTCCCTTCTGCTAGGTTTATTTATATCTGCACCACGTTTCATAATCGAGTATGCCTTGATTATCAAAACGGATAATGCAGCTAACGCAAGCTCAACAAATATGATTACTGATGGATTTTTCAATGCGTTCTCAAGTTCTTCAATTAAAGTTGGTTGAGCAGTGAAGTTTATCGATATCTCCTTTGTTATGGGTTCAAAAGGTCCAGTAACGTACAACTTAAATGATTGAACTCCAACAAGCGATGTGGAGTTTACGGTAAACTTGGGGAGCAGTATTGAATCAGGTGCAGCATAAAATTCCTGATAAGGATTTACGATGCTTACTCCAGAAGGTCCAACAAGCCCGAAGCCTATCTTCGCTCTAGCATCTCCAGAGTATATTGCAGCCAAAGATACGTATGCTGAAGAGTTTACATAAGCGAATTCTGGGGTGGTTACGTTTACTATTGAAATGTTGACCGTATTTCCGGATATGGAAGACGCCATACCTATTTTATCGTTGAGCAGATAGAGAAGATTGCCATGGTTAGATATGTTGTAAATGTTAACCACGTACGTGGAGTTTTTGCCTTTGTTGATAGAGGTTATGCTCCAATTTATTAGATAAGCATTCGGAATTTTTGTTATATCTCCATGTTCTGCTACTATGCTGTTTGATGATTCAGTTATTGATGAGTTGATCTGCTGGGTTAGTGTTATGTAATGCACAGATAAATTGGAGGGATTGAATACGCTGAGCACTACTTTTGCCTCAGAACCGTCTCCAGGTATTACTATGTTTTTAGATACTGATAGCGAATTCGCCGCGTGCTTGAGGTCTATAAGCAGATAAATGTTGGTATTCAGGCTTAAGTTCCCGGAATCCGATTTGACTGTAGCGTTTATTGGAACTTGATACAACCCTGGGGTTGCGTTAAGAAAAGGAGTGAAGGTGAAACTTACAAATTCGGTATGGTTCTGATATAGGTGCAGGGAATCTGCAGAACTATTCAATGTTCCGAACTGTAGAGTCGGAGTGGTCAGATTTATTATTATCGGATATCCGTCCGAATTCGATAACCCAAGGCTTACAGATTCGCTGCCCTTTTCAATGTATGCTTGAGTAAGGAAAGGAGTATTCACGAGCTTCAACGGGCCGGCTTCTAAGATCGGCGTACTGGCGGTTATCGGAGTCACCGAATACTTAATTGCCCTGCTGTCATTGACATGGTATGTGCATGTTACCGTATTCGTTATCAGTTCTGGGAATGAATATAAGTTGTTATTGAAAGTGTAATTTCCGGTGTAAGTCACGTTTTCCTGAATGGTGTAATTTCCAGGTTTTGTGGTGACTCTGCCAAGGTCGAAAGAGAAGGTCTTGCGCTGGAACGCGTGCAATTTTTCAAGAGGTATGCTAAACGTGTACGTTGTGAAGTCTGGGAACGTAACGCGAACATTCTCCGTGAGATTGATTGCGTTGAAGAAACCCTTGTTGGTAAAATCGCTAACCAAATTTATAGGCTCTCCAAGGTTCAAGGTGCTAGGATCGGCGCTTATGTTGTCAATGAAAACCTCTGCAGGCCCTATGAGCAGGAAATGCATTTGAGTATAGTTATATGCTCCGGCGCCTGTTTTGAATGAGAGCGTCGCGAGGTCTTCTCCGTAAGGCACATTCGAAGCATTTATGTCAATGGTCATTGTTTCGGGAATGGTGCTTATCTGACCTATGGAGAAGTTGTACATGTATTTCGAGAGGCCAGGAGAGCTTTCTTGTGATATCATGAGTGTGCCCTGCGCTCCAATTATGCTGCAGTATGGCGAGAGCTTTTGCACCGTGAAATTGAAGCTTGCTTTAGACGTGTTCACGAATACTGAATATGGCGATGTAAAATCTATCTTGAACCCGCAGGGCTGCTGGTTTTGGGTGGTCTGCGAAGATCCTTGCGTAATCGACGTCACACTTGCTAGCGTGGTGGCCAAACCTCCAGAATTGTTGCCATCTCCGGAGTATGTAGCTGTGATTGTTGGGGTTCCAGCAGAAGTGTCGCTGTAAGTGGTAGAACATGATCCTGAACTCAACGTACATGTAGCGCTTGAGAATGATCCGGTAGAACTCGACGTGCTAAATGATACGGTGCCAGTAGGGGAATTTCCTATAACCAAAGCAGTGCAGCTTCCAGAAGATCCGGCAATGAACGTTACGCAAGAAACACTAACCGTAGCGCCACTCGGATTAACCGTAACGCTTCCGCTTCCAGAACTTCCTACGTTATTACCATCTCCGGAGTATGTAGCTGTGATTGTTGGGGTTCCAGCAGAAGTGTCGCTATAAGTAACGCTACATGATTCTAGACTCAGCGTGCACGGTGTTCCAGAAAAAGAACCTGTAGAGCTCGACGTGCTGAACGATACCGTCCCTGTTGGGTTAAACCCTGATACTATATTTGCTCTACAACTCGTAGATGTGCCCGCATTGAATGAGCTACAAGAAACGCTTACCGATGGAGTGGCTTTGTTGACGCTTACAATCGTGTTGCCCGAAATGCCCGCGTTTTTCGAGTATGTAGCTGTGATTGTTGGGGTTCCAGCAGAAGTGTCGCTATAAGTAACAGAGCATGAGGTCATGGCAGCGGTGCATGGTGAACCTATGAAAGTTCCAGTAGGTGCAGACGTTGTAAATGTGAATGTGCCTCCAGGAATGCCTCCGTTCGCATTCGCGGTGCAACTAGTAGATGAACCTACGGTAAAGGAAGCGCAGGATACTGTCACCGTAGCGGCAGAATAAGCAGAAGGCAATATAAGCATTACGAATAGCATATATCCCAAAGTCCTTTCAATACCCATGCAATCACAAGAGATTGCTACAGTTAAAGTTTAAAGATTTTTTGTAAACGCGAATCCCGCATGAAATTGTAAACACAATACCTTTATAAGAATTAAGAGGAAAAACCACTTGTTCTGCTAAGGGGCGCAATTAATGCAAAAACAAGACCTGCTTGATCTGGAAAAATCTGTATTGAAAGAGTGGGAAGGTAACAATACGCGCATAAGGATAAACGAAAGTAGAAAGGGGAAAAAGAGATTCGTGTTCATGGAAGGTCCACCATATGCAAGCGGAGAGCTTCATTTGGGCCATATTAGAGGTTATGTCAGAAAGGATGCAATACTGAGATATAAGCGATTGCAGGGATTTTCAGTTCTCGACAGATCCGGGTTCGATGTACACGGTTTGCCGATAGAGAACAAGGTCGAGAAAAAACTTGGGATAGCATCGAAGAAGGAAATCGAAACAAAAATCGGGGTGAAGAACTTCATTGACAAATGCATTGAATTGTACAAGGAAAACGTAGCAGATGAGATTTCTGTAGCGCGCGATTATGGAGTTTGGCTAGATTTCGATAATCCGTACATACCTGCTACAGCGGAATACATGAACAAGAGCATAGGCATATTCAAGGCAATATACGACAAAGGTCTCGTATACAGAGGTACGCAAGTGATGCCCTACTGCATTCACTGCGAAACGGTATTGGCAAAAGGTCCAGAAGTAGAAGAGGAAACGGATACCGATCCTTCTGTATTCATCGCATTCAAGATCAACAATGAGCTGTCAAAGCCAAGAATAGAATTGGGCAAAGACTCTCATCTTCTGATATGGACCACTACCCCATGGACAATTCCTGCGAACATGGCAGTTGCCGCTAATCCAAAGGAGAGATACGTAAGGGTTGACATAGAAGGCAAAGAATACATCCTTGCAAAGCAGAGACTCGATGCGTTATCGCAATTGCTCAAGCTATCTCCTACGGTAACTGGCGAGTTCTTCGGTTCCGAACTTGAGGGAATACTTTACGTGAATCCTCTTGAGGAATTCCTTCCAAAGCAAAAGGCGATGAGAAAAGAACACAGAGTCGTATTCTCGGAAGAGCTTGTCACGATGAGCGATGGCACAGGACTGGTGCACATTGCGCCAGCATGCGGTCCGGAAGACTTCCAGCTTGCAACAAAAGAGAAGATACCGTTGCTTTCAATAGTAGACACAAATGGAAAGTACAACGCAGATGCAGGCGAATACGCTGGAATAAGCCTCATACACGATGCAAACAGGCGCATAGAAGTAGCGCTTGAGGAGAATGGGGCTATGCTTGGTAAGACAAACATAACCCACAGCTATCCTCATTGCTGGAGATGCCATGACAAGCTGGTTTTCATGCCAACAAAGCAGTGGTTCATAAACATGGCCAAGCTCAAGGATAAGATAAAGAAACAATGCGAAAAGGTAGAATGGCATCCTAGCGAATTGAAGCAGTGGTTCGTAGAAAGCATAGACAACGCCCCGGATTGGGTAATAAGCAGGCAGAGGTACTGGGATATACCCATACCGATATGGGAATGCAGTTCATGCAGCAACATAGAAGTCATAGGCTCATACGATGAATTGAAAGCGAGATCCAACACCAACATGCCATTCAACGCGAGCACGCTTCACAGGCCCGCAATAGACGGCATAGTATTCAAATGCAGTAAATGCTCTGCAGACATGCATAGGGTTCCTGACGTATTCGACGTTTGGTATGATTCTGGAGTTGCGCATACTGCTGGCTTTTCCGAAGAAAACTTCAAAGACGCATTTCCTAACGCATACATAACCGAAGGGCCGGACCAGATACGCGGATGGTTCGCGACTTTGATGAAGACCAGCGTAGCCGTTTACAACAAACCCGCATTCAAAACCATACAGATGCAGGGATGGGTAGTCGATTCCAAAGGGGAAGCGATGCACAAAAGCAAGGGCAACTACGTTTCCGGACACGAGCTTCTGGGCAAGTATTCGGTAGACGCGATAAGGTTATTCACGCTTTCGCATGTAGTTCATGAAAACCTGAAGCTCGCGCATTCTGAAATAGAAGACATGGAAGCGGATTTGATTCTTATACACAATATAGCTAACCTGTTAACCGAGTATTCCGCTGCAGCAAAATACGTGCCCAAAAAAGTAAAGATTCCACGTGATTCCATTGACATGGATGCATACAACTCATGGATACTCTCCAGGCTTAACAGCGTAATCGCAGACGTTACGTTGTTCCTCAACAACTATGAGGTAAACAATGCAGTAAACGAACTCCTGAACTTCACCGTAAACGATCTCAGCAGATTCTACCTGAAAATGGCGAAGAAAAAGATGGCGGATTCGAGCAACAAGACTGCGAAAGCTACGATCGACGTTCTCAATTACGTGTTGCATGATCTTCTGATATTACTTTCTCCGTTCATGCCTTTAAGCATAGAACACATATACAAGACAACGTATGCCAATGCAAAAGATAGCATATTCCTTGAGAATTGGCCGAAATCAAGATCCCAGCTCATAAACAAGGACATGGAGCAGGAGTTCGAGATCGCGAATTCTGCCATAACTGCTATATTGAACAGCAGGGAGAAGGCAGGGATGAAACTAAGATGGCCGGCTTTGTCCGCAAAGCTGGAAGTGAATGATGATTCAGTAATAAATTCGCTTCAGAAGTTAACTCCGATAATAGAGGACTATACAAACGTAAAGAAACTGAATATAGAAAAAGTAAGCAACATGGATGAGGAGATAAAGCCAAACTTCCAGAATCTGGGACCTTCGTTCAAGGCAGATGCATCGATGGTTGCTGCGGAGCTCAAGAAAGCGAATCCTCATGAATTGCGCAAGTCGATAGAGGAACACGGTAGCTATTCGTTGCATACTGATAAAGGGGTTTTCGATATCACCGCAGAGCACTTTAACACAGTTCACAAGATAGAGGCAAGCGATGCTGTTGTTTTCAGGTATGGCAAAGCGAGCGTAGACAAGACGATGAACGATGAGCTGAAAGGCGAGGGACTTGTCAGGGAATTCGAGAGAAGGGTGCAGATGATAAGAAAGGACATGCAGCTGAAGAAAATAGACAAAGTTGCAATCAACTATCTCGCTGGCGAAGAGCTAACAGCATTCGTATCGAAGAACAAGAAGGAAGTGATGCGTGACCTGAACGCGGTTTCTATGGAATGCACTGAAAGCAATGAAATGAAGACTTTCGACATAGAAGGAGACAAGGTAAGGATAGAGGTAAAGAAGGAGAAGCAGTAGCTTAAATGCTACTGTTGAATTCTAGAGCTCGCGCTCTTGAACTTCTGCCTTGCTGGCATCTTGCTCCAGCAATCCTTGCATATGACGATTCTTGTCCTCTTGTCCATTCTTCTGGAACTCTTCACGCAGTTTATGCATATCTTCCTGTTGCATGAGTTGCACATGTTATATTTGTGTATGCTATTGCTACATCTTTCGCACAACATAAGTATCACGTATCCATTTTCTCGGTAAAGTATAAAAAAGGACGAGTTTCACCGTATCCTGGATAATTCAGGATATTAGTATGAACGCGAATACCGCCATGAGTATGCCTATGGCCAGTCTTTTCGATACTCCCTTCTCCTTGAATACTTCCCCGCCAATAACCACCGTCATTATGACCGAGATGACGCTTCTCAACGGCTGCACCAAGCTGACTTCCGCGGAGGCCATTGCAAGTATGAACGTTATCCCGCTTACGAAGGATATTGCGGCAATAGCAGCCAACGGAACAAAATCACGCATTGCCCTTTCATAAGCGCTGCTTATTCCATCCTTCCTTGCTGCAATTACGGCTAGCATGATTATCGCTCTTAACTCCTGCGCAGCCACGAAATACGTAACCGCACTTACGTACGAAAGGACATATTTTGCTATTATCGCACCACATGCGGTTGCGATCGAAAACAGCAGAGAGCCTAATATATATGGGTCCTTTATGCTGCTCCTTAAAGAGGGCAGTTTGCTGTCTCTTGTTAGCAGAAGAGAAATAAGCGACAAGAAAATGCCTATTACTGCAGCATATTGGAGAAGGGTCAATTTCTCCGATAGGAATACGAATGCGAGCAGGACCACGAAAACAGTCGGCAATCCTATAGATACCGGGGAAACCATTGATATATCATTATGCCTGAAAAGTCTCGCGCCCATGAGATAGGAAAATGCAGTCAGAACAGCAGCAATCGCAATCGCGAGAAAGCTCTGCAAACTCATGGAAAAATCGGAGAATGGGATTAGGAATAAGCATATCACTGCAGTCATTATCGTGTATATCGTGCTATATACGGTTGCGTGTTCGTCCTTGAGCATGAGCTTTTCCATTATTGTGGAAGCTCCCAGGGCGATCGCGGATATTGCAGCAAGATAGTACCACTCCACGCATATCACTGGAGCATTATATCATTTAAAAGTATGGATTATTCTGGTTTCGGGTCTATCCTGTATCCATTCTCGGTATCTTGCACGTTAAAGCCGTGTGCTGCTATCTTCGCTCTGAGTTCATCAGCTTTTTTCCAATCGCTTTTCTTCCTCGCAATTTCGCGTTCTTCGGCAAGTTTTACCACTTCTTCCGGCACCTTCGCTTCCTTCACTTCTGCAAGCTTGAGTCCGAATATGCGGTCGTAGTCGATTATCGCTGCGTATTTCTCCTTCGCCCCAACGTCTTTGTCCTTCAATAACTTGTAAAGCACAGCCAATGCCAGAGGCGTGTTCAAGTCATCGTTTATCTTATCTAGGAATTCTTCATCGTACGTTTCGGTGCTCTTGGTTCCCTTGTAATCCGACTTTTTGATTTCGAGTATTTCCTCGCGAAGCTTTTGCAACGCTTCTTTTGCGGCATTGAGGTTCTCCCAGCTGAAGTTCAGGTTCTTCCTATAGTGGGTGGTGAGACAGAAATACCTGTAATCTAAAGGTTCGAATCCTTTTGATATTACCCTTTCCAAAGTGAGGAATTCTCCGGATGACTTCGACATCTTGTCGTTTTCTACAACCAGGAAATTGCCATGCAACCAGAAGTTGGCGAATTTTTCCCCGGTTGCGGCTTCGCTCTGCGCTATTTCATTTGTGTGATGAACGGGTATGTGGTCTATGCCTCCGGTATGAATATCAAAATGATTGCCTAGATATTTCATCGACATTGCGGAGCATTCGATATGCCAACCAGGGAATCCTTTGCCCCACGGGCTGTCCCATTCCATCTGGCGTTGCTCGTCTTTAGGGCTGAATTTCCATAACGCGAAATCTGTAGGGCTCTTCTTTTCGCCCATTTCAACTCGTATGCCTGCGCTCAACCCTTTCGGATCCAATCTTCCGAGTTCATTATAGCGCTCAAACTTCGTGCTATCAAAGTAGATCCCGTCTGAAGTTCTGTAAGTATATCCTTTTTTCTCCAGATCCTGCACTAGCTTTATCTGCTCTGGAATGTGGTCTGTTGCTTTGCAGGTCACACCAGGGGATTGGATGTTCAACCTAGCGCAGTCGTTGAAGAAAGCTTCAGTATAATGCTTTGCTATTGTCCATACGTCTTTGCCCTCCTTCTTCGCGCTTTTCTCCATCTTGTCCGCGCCTTCGTCTGCATCGGAGGTAAGATGGCCAACGTCGGTAACGTTCATCACGTGCTTAACGTGAAGGCCGTTGTATTCTAGCACCCTTCTCAGAACGTCTTCGAATATGTAGGTTCTCAAATTCCCAATGTGTGCGTAGTTGTAAACAGTTGGACCGCAGGTGTACAAACCAACCTCTCCGGCACGTATCGGAATGAATTCCTCCTTTTCGCGCTTAAGCGTGTTGTACAACATTATTGGTCTTTTTCCCTGCATTTATACACTATCAAATTCTTGGCAAGTCCGAGTATATAAAATTGATGTATAAGATTAGAAAACATTGTATAGCCCCGACCGGATTCGAACCGGTGTACACGGGTCCAAAGCCCGTGGTCCTTGGCCACTAGACGACGGGGCTAGCGGCGCATATATAAATGGCTAATAAATATTTATAGGTGACGATTATCATGACGCAGAAATTATTCTGGGAAGACCAGTACCTTAAGCAGTTCACCGCAAGTATAGTAAACAACGACGGCAATAATCTCATACTCGATAAAACCGCATTCTATCCAACAGGGGGCGGGCAGCCATGCGACACTGGAATTATATCATTCAAAGGGAAAGAGTACAAAGTAGTTTCAGTTTCAAAAAAGGGCAACGACATAGTTCATGCTCTAGAGGAACACATTCCTGCGGAGATCAACGATTCGGTCGAAGGTACAATAGACTGGGATAAGAGATACAGCCACATGCGCTTGCACACAGCTTTGCATACGCTTGACGGAGTTATGGAAAAAATTTACAGGATAGGAAAAATAACCGGCAATCAGATTTATGACGAAAGGGCAAGGATAGACCTTGATATAGATGGTGCAACAAGGGAGAAAATGGCAGAACTTGTTGAAGCCACCAACAAGGTTCTTGCTGAGGGTCACGAAGTTGTCGCTAGGATAATAAGCAGGGAGGAAGCCTTGGCTAATCCCGAACTGGTCCGCGCGGAAACGGGATTGGCAATAATAAAATCCGTTCCCGAGGTGCGCACAATCGAGATAGTGGGGCTTGACATACAGACTGACGGCGGAACGCACGTCAAGAACACGAAGGAGGTTGGCAAGATGGTCCTTAGCAACTATCTCAGCAAGGGCACGCATAACAAGAGGATAGAGATAATCCTCGAATGATCATTCGTCGCTTTGCTTCTTCGCTGCGCTTATCACGGTCCTTAGGCAGAGCGTAGCACAGTGGAGTCTTGCTGGCCCGGGGTTTATCCCTATTATCTCGAAAAGCTTCTCGGCGCCAATACCAACTATGTCAGAAATGGTCTTGCCCTTCATGTAATCGGTGAGAATGCTAGCGCTTGCTATGCTTATGGCGCAGCCTTTTCCGTCAAATTTCGCTTCGGATATTATTCCGTTTTCGATTTTTATATAAACGTCAATGCTGTCCCCGCACGTGATGTTGTCCTCATGAGCGTGCATTGTCGCGTTTTCTATTACTCCTTTGTTGTGTGGCATCTCGTAAAGCTGTATTATTCGTTCTGCGTATAAATCCGAGCTCACTTAATCATCAGTAAGGTTGTATTTCAAAATTTATATCTTTTTCCGAACAGGGTTTATCTGCGGCAAAGTTTCCATTCAACGTTTGATATTCTGGGTTAAATACTCTGCTATGTTGTCTCCCACCGCTATGTCGCTCATTATTACTCTGTTTATTCCTGCTTTTTCCATTCTCGCTACGTCATTCGGATGCATCAATCTTGAAGCTATGAAGATCTTCTTGTTCATCTTCCTTGCGTCTAACGCTATGAGTGCGTTCTTCATGTCCGCATAATCAACGAGTATCAATGAGCTCGCGCTTGCTATATTGGCTTTCTTGAACGTGTATGTTTCTGTGGGGTCTCCAGATACGGTATGAAGCCCTTCTCTATTGAGCCTTGCTGATAGCCTTGGGTTAGAATCCATGCCTACTATTTGCTTCCCATGCGCAGTGAAATACCGAACGATCTCTATGCCTATGTCGTTCATTGGAACAACGATCGTATGCTTTTTGAAATTGCGTATTGTGTGCTGGTTGAATTTGTCCCGTATGTTTATCATTCCGAGAAGCTGGTAGAATATTGTGGTGAGCAATATTGTGAAAACGAGCTTTCCTTGCACGCCTATCGCATCTGCAAATAGTATTAGCGGGTCTCTGGAATCAATTAGGGATTGGGTCGGAGGAAAGTCTGCCCCAATCATATTCATTATGCTCCAGAATACGGATACGAACGTGGTTTCGCCGCTCGCTTTAACCGCTATGGTCGATATTACGAATATTGCAACGAGAATCAGCACCAATATCTTCTGAATTGCCCGGAATTTCATCTTTTATTCACCTTTACCCACCTTACGATTGCTTCGCCAATGTCAAGTGCAGCAAGTGCTTCCGGAAGCACGCACATCGAAACCCCGACCCTGTACATTTTCGTTCTCACTTCCGGATTCGTAACCCTCGAATATAACTTCGCTTTCGGATTCATTTTTCCTACTGTTATGGCGCCGACCAAATTATCTATGTCGTTTTGAGATGTAAAAACAACATCAGACGCATTCTTTACTCCGGCGTTTTCTAGAATTTTGTGCTCCGCGAAATTTCCTACTATCGCCATCGCCTTGTAAGAATTCACAGACAATGGCGTTTCAGGATTGCTGTCTATTATCACAACCTTCCTGCCGCGTCTGACCAGCTTCCTTGCCAATTCCTCTGCGAATTCGTTGTATCCACAGACTATAATGTGCCTATTGAGCTTTTTTACCTGCATTCTGTTCAGAAACGCCTCGACATTAGCAAAACGTATGATGTCCAATACTGCGGCAATAACGAAGCTTATAACCATTATCTTGCTTAAGTTGTCTAGTATTACTATTCCGACTATGCCTATGAATTGCGGCAAAGACGCATTTCCAAACGCCAATGCCGCAAGGTCAAAAGAGGCTGCGGTATTAGGCGCATCGAAAAACGTTTCAATGGTATAATACGCATCAGTATAGAAGTTGCGCGTGAGGAAGAACAATGATACTAGGGATACGCAGATTATGAGTATTCCAAGGAATAACGACGTTATGAGAACGTTCCTCGTTTCCTCGTTCAGATCCGCCATGTTCCCACTATGCCTTCTTTTCTATTTCCCTGAGGAGCTCTTCGCTTGTAGAATAATTCGGAGTAGCGACATATTTCGCGCCTATCTCTATTAGCTTGCCCTTGATGAACTCGTTGTTTGCCCTTGTGGCTATCAATATGTCCGGGTTAAGGCTCTTCGCAGTTATCACCGCGAACAGGTTCTTTGCATCATCGTCCATAACTACGGCTATCGCCTGCGCTTTTTCTATTCCCGCGGCTTTCAAAGTCATAGAGGAAGTAGCATCGCCAATGAGAAAGTCAAGTTCCCTGCCCTTCAGCATGTCTCCCTTCGCCTTGTCTATCTCTATCACCACAATCTTTATTCCTGCCTGAAGGAGTATCTCGACTATCCTTTCCCCGACCATTCCATATCCACACACTATCACGTGGTCCTTGTATTGGCTTTTGGCTAGCAATGCAATCCCTGTATTTAGAGTAATGAAAATTCAAAGTATTTAAAGAGGTAGCGTGTCCGCAGAGCTTTTAGAATATGAAAAGTAGCTCCAACCAGATTCGGACTGGTGTTTGCAGGTCCAGAGCCTGCCGTCCTTTTATGGCTATAAAAGTGACCACTAGACGATGGAGCTACATCTAGCTTTTGGCCATGAGAGTTTATAAGCATTTGTTAAGCAGTTTATCTACAAATCAGCGTAATTAGAAGCTTTTTTATACCTTTTAGTGAGTAACTATATGTTATAGTCTTTTGCTTAAATGTGATTATACGGAGTACAACAAGTTTGAGAAGGCAAGAATAATAGGCGCACGCGCACTGCAGCTTGCGTATGGGGCACCACCATTGATGAAAGTACCTGAGGGAATTTCCAGTCCCTTGGAACTTGCAGAATTAGAGTTTTCAGAGGGAGTGATCCCAATAGCAGTGATAAAGATTCATTCTTAATCTTTAATTGTGGTTACATGGAACAGAGATACGACATCATAGTAGCAGGCTCAGGCATCTCGGGTTCGCTCGCAGCAGCGTCCGCAGCAAAGAACGGGGCAAAAGTATTGCTTCTTGACAGAAACAGCGAAGAAGAACCTGGAAAGAAAACAAACTGGGGATGGGTGTGTGGAGATGCGGTTGCAAAATCGCATATCGAATTCGCGCAGAAAGAATTGGGGGTAAGCTTCGGCGAGCCAGAACTCAACCTTCCTGTAAAGGGAGTAGTTGCATTGAGTCCTAATCTGAAGAACAGAATACAGTTCGATGGCGAAGGATATGTACTCGATAGGCCGAAATTTGCCAAGAAACTAAGAGACCTAGCGATAAAATTCGGTGCAGAGTACGTTTCCGGGCATGAGGTTGAAGGGCCAATAGTGGAGAACGACAAGGTAATTGGGGTATTTGGCAAGCATGGAAACAACGAAACCTTCAAGGTATATGCGAACCTGGTGATAGACTCTTTGGGTATAGCTAGCGTTCTCAGGAGGAGACTTCCTGCAAACGATTACATCCAGAAGGACATATCGACTGACGACATAGAATCTACTGGTAGGTACATAGTGGATTTCAAGGCCGCAAAGGAAGACACAAGCTATTACGACAGGGAATTCGCTCTTATCCACCTCAATCAACAGCTTGCTCCTGGCGGCTATGGCTGGGTGTTTCCGAAGAAGGGTATGAAGGTCAACGTCGGAATTGGGATAGAGAAACACAGTCTGGAGCTGCGCAACAGCAAGATGGGCCTCAATGACACGTTGCATTCTTTGATAGACAAGTACGTGGAATGGAACCCAGTCCTAAAGGAAATAAGCATGGATAACGAGCACAACAATGCAAAGGGTTATTGGTCCGTTACGGTAAGAAGGCAGCTTCCATCACTCGTATACGAGAACTATCTAGGAACGGGTGACAGCATGGCAATGCCTAATCCAATAAGCGCAGGCGGAATAGGTCCGGCAATAATATCAGGAATTCTCGCTGGCCAAACAGCAAGCAAGGCAGTAGCAAACAAGAATACGAGCATTGACTCTTTGTGGGAATACAACCTTAACTTCAACAAAGCATACGGAAGCAAGATGGCAGGATTGGAAGTATTCAGGATATTCCTGCAGTCTATGAACAACGATAGGATAGACTATGGGATGGAGCACTTCATAACAAAGGACGAAGCAGTAGAGCTTAGCTATGGAAACGTTCCAGAGCTCTCTCTTGCGTCTGCATTCACGAAGCTCCTAAGCGGAGTTCAGAACATATCTGCGTTCAAGGACCTGATGTATGCAGTGGGCAAGATGAAGAAATTGAACGAAATATACGGGAAGTACCCTGCTGACAAGTCTGCCCTTCCTGCATGGCGCGCGATAGTAGACGCGGAGATGAAGGATGCTAAGGAAAGGTTCAAGGTCAATCCAATATGACCTTGGATCAATTCTTTTCCTAATCTGCTGAAACGTAAGTTGGCTCGAATTCTATTTTCTTCCGGGCAATTCTGCCGTCGTTAAGATTATAGAATTTGGCAGAAGAGAATTCGAATATGCTTTTCCTGAAAACCGGCAGGAAGTTCTGCCAAAGATTCGTTCTAGAGCTTCCTATTATCATGTTGCTGAATGCAGGAACCACAAGCAAATTCGGATTTTTTGCGTGCTTTTTGTAAAGTTCATCTAGTCCCTTGCCCTTCTTTGCGTATACCCATACCTTCCCGTAAACGTCGTGTGCATAGTGCGCATGCGCAACTACGAGATTTTCATGCTGCATCGCGTTTATGCTCGGGGTTATGTGGCCATGCATGAATACGAATTTCCCCACTGCAATCTCCTTTTCAACTGGAATTTTGTAGTTATTCGCGTGAAGGAGCTCTTTCAAACCCGCATCGTGATTTCCCTTTGCAATCATTACCTCATTAAAATCAAGCTTTGAGAAAAATCTAAACAGAAGGTTCCTTTCGTTTGTTCCTGGATTGCCTATGCTCTCCTTCACATCGCCCAATATGACCAGGGATTTTGCTTTAACGCTCTTTCCCAGCTTGTTGATGATCTCAGCGTCTTTGGAGCTTGCATCGTAAAAGTGTATACCATAAGAATGAAGCTTAAGCTCCAAACCTATGTGCATGTCTCCCACAACAAGCATGCTCTCCTTAGGAATGTGTGCTGCGGGAAATCCTTCTATCAGTCTTAGCCCATTTATCATTGCAATACCTTTATAGTTTGTTCTTTAAATATATCTGCTGTTTCATAGAGGATAGCATGGCGGACCGCGGCATAAGTATCGGGAAATATTTTGGCATAGAAGTAGACCTTCACTGGACATTCGTGCTTCTTCTAATACTGGCGTTCGTGCTTGATGCTTACTTCTTCCTCATAATAGTGTTTCTGTTCATCTGCGTTCTGCTTCACGAATTTGCGCATTCCCTTACTGCTTTGAAGAACAGGATAAGCGTGAAGCGCATACTCCTTCTGCCGATTGGCGGCGCATCGATAATAGACGATACCAAGATCAGTCCCGAAGTTGAGTTCAACATAGCGCTTGCAGGACCTCTGGCAAGCATATTCCTGGGATTTGCATTCGGAGTTCTTGCGGTTATCACCCCAATCGGGATATTGACGCAGACAATGCAGTACATGTTCGAGCTCAACATATTCATGGGAATATTCAACATAATACCTGCATTCCCTATGGACGGGGGCAGGATATTCCGCAGCTATCTTGAGAGAAGATACGACTTCGCAAAGGCCACGAAGATAACCCTTAAGATAAGCAAGGCACTCATTGCGGCGTTTGCGGTTATAACAATCATATTCGTGTTGTTCGCAAACTCGTTCTCATTAGGATACAGAGAGTTCGTCGGTTTCTGGAATATACTCATAATAGTCATATTGTATTCCGGGGCAGAGGGAGAAGAAGAGAGCGCAAGGATAAGGGAACTGACAAAGGGAATGAGCGTTGGCACGTATGCAAGCAACAACTACATATTCACGAAACATACGATAAGCTTCTCGGATCTTAAAAAGGAATTCCTGAAGACCAAGAAGCATATCATAGTCATGCAGATAAACGGGAAATACTACGTCGCAGACGTTCTATCTTATAACACTAGATACGTTCCGTCTTCTTTGAAGGGCATGGCCGTGGAGCTTATGATGCTTGACGCGAATACGAATGTTGCCACTGCCCTCGGAAAGATGCAAGCTTCAAACAGCTGGGTCGCTGCTGTGATGAGCAACGGCAAGATGAAGGGAATAGTGACTACCGGAATACTGCAGGCAGCAATATCCATTGCGTTGATGCAGAAAAGACACTCAGAAGAGAAGGAGCTCTAATATCACTCTTCCTTCTTGTAGTCTACAGCAGTCATTATCCTGTCTACGAATCTATCGCAGAACCTGAGCAAAATCTGGGAGTTCTTTTTTATGATCTCGCTTCCGTTTGCAGCTATCGCATTTAGCATGTTCGCTAATCCATCAGCACTGTTCTTCAGCACGTCTATCTCCTCCGCTACCCTATCCAACGTTCTGTTTTCTATTATGCGTATGTTATCCATTGCATCTTTGAATAAGCCGTCTAGCTCTGAGATGAAGTTTTCGCTTGCGTTGGTGCACGCGTATACTATTTCGGAGTAATTCTTGTAAGTCTTTTCCGCGTCTTTTGGTGCCGCATAGCCAAGTTCCGCATCAGGATAGCAGATGCTTTTAGACTCCCACCTGAAGTTTTTAAACAACGTTGCTAAATCTGAACGTATGTCGTCAAGGCACGTTACTCCAATAGAAGCTACTTCGTCTATAAACTTCGCCGACAATCTCATCATTTCCTTGTTCTTAGCTGCATTTTCGCTTGCGTTTCCGATATAGTAGGGATCTACGTTGTTCATGCTCTTTTTGTAATGCTCCTTGTACATGAATACCTTAGAGATACTTGCGTTAATGTCAGTATTCACGAGCTTGATGCTATGGCGTATCTCTTCTCCCTTTTCTTCCCGTTTTTGCTCCTTGTATATGTTCTTGTATTCAATTATCGTTTCTTCTGTAGACACACTTCCATTTTCGTATGCATTCATGATGTCTGCATCCATATCAAAGAAAGTCTGCTTTATTTCGCTTAATTTCTTATCGTGCTTGTTCACATACGCGTCAATCTGCGCATATTTGCTTTTCTTTATTTCAGCAATACTCTCTGAGTATGTTTTGTCGGATTTTAATGTTTTCGACATACAAACGCCCAAATGGTAGGAAATAACCTTAAGGTAATATTTAAACCATATTCAGGCTTCGTTAATATACGTTATAACCTGTTTCCGCTGCAGTTTTCGTATGATTTCTTTATCGCTCGCGCGTAATTTTCCGGAGTTCCAACGTCTAGCATGATTTCGTCATTATCCATCTTCACTCCGATGACCTTCTTCCCTTCCTTTATCAGAAGCACTATTGCATCAGTAAGCTGTATCTCTCCGCCATATCCTGGCTTTACCCTTTTCAAAGCATCGAATATGCTTTTGTTGAAAATGTAAAATCCCATTGCGGCAAAGTTGCTTTTAGGCTCCTTTGGCTTTTCCTCCATTTCCTCTATTTCGAGATACGTGCCCTTGTCCTCCCCACTTACGACTCCATACGCACGAGGATCTTCGACTTCCCTTACTAATATCGCCACCTCAGCGTTAGAGGTTGCCATGGCTTTAGCCATTCTTTCCTGAAACGAAGCGCCTTTCGACAGGATGAGGTTATCCGCAGCTGCGACGAAGAAAGGCATATCATCTTCGATTTCCTCTGATAAAAGTACCGCATGTCCAAATCCTTTCGGGGCATGCTGGTTTATCCATACCATCCTTGATTCGGTCACTTTGCCATAAAATGATTCTAGATTGCTGAAAATATGCGGCTTTAATTTGTCTTCCATCCTGTCCATATATGCTTGATCCACCGTAAAATGATCCTCTATTGCTCGCTTTCCCCTACCCACTATGACGCAGAAATCCCTAGCTCCGCAAGCATAGAATTGCTCAAAAAGTGCCTGCAATAATGGTTTTATCATGACATTGTCATTTTCCTTTGCATATATGGGAAGCATCTCTTTTGGAAGCTCTTTGGTCATAGGCAGTAATCTGGTGCCCGCTCCAGCAGCCGTTATTACTACGTTTCTTGGTATATGTGTCTCTTCCATAATTAATGGTTATAACTCAAAATTTAAAAAGCCAGCAATACTAACAAGCGCTAAATTTCCAATATGCGAAGGATATTAAATCAGGAAATAGAAAGTAAAGATGTGGATTAGATGGAAAAGGCGGAGAAGATAAATCTTGCGTATAGCAATAAAGAAAAGACATCATTTGATAACTACTTCAAAGATTATGAAATTTTAAATGACCGTATTGAGAGCGTTATCGGAAAGGAAACAATGAAGATTGTATATGATTCTTTTAAGTCGCTTAAAGGCATTGAAGCCACACCTGGGAATAAAAAGATAATTGATGATCTGATAAAATCAGTAGATAATCCTAATAAATTGGCACTTATAAGTTCATCACTGGCCCAAACGGTTAATCTGGTCCATCTTATTTCGGATATAGAAAAAACTGAAGTAGGTGGGGCAGTTAACGGATTAGCAGTGTATGAAAAAGATAAAGATAATGCAATCAACTACCGCAGAAAACTGTCTAATGCATTTGGAAAATCCGTGTTTGAACTTGAGGAGAAGAGTTCTGCGATGCAGGCAGAGGCACATTCTTTGAAGGCAAAATCTTCCACGCTTTCAAACGAGGAAAAAAGACGCATCAGTGAGAAAAACGAAGATGTTCTACTTTACTTCAACGTAAAGGCTGCAGAGATC
>JAJYJW010000021.1 GCA_021789155.1 Microcaldota archaeon | reverse complement strand
CTATAACCTGCGCTGCAAGGTCCTTGTCTATCACCGCATCCACTCTTCTGAAACCTTTGCTTTCAGAGATCACGGGTATGCCTCCACCTCCGCATGCTATTACTATGCTGCCTGCGTTGAGTTCTCGTTCTATGCTATCCTTTTCCATAATGGAAATTGGTTGCGGCGATGCAACGACTCTTCTGTACTTGCCTTTGACTTTTACATATGCAAATTTTTCCCTGCGCAGTTCATCGTCCAGTTCTTTTTTAGAATAGAAAGGGCCGATTGGTTTTGTCGGCTTTGCGAATGCCCTATCGTTTTTGTCTACTTTAACGTGCGTTATTACCGTAACCACGTTCCTTCCTGAATCTCGGGTTGCTTGAATTACCGCAGCCTCAATCATCGCACCTATTGTAGCTTGGGTTTCCGCCACAAGCATGGGAAGGGGCAGCATCGCGATCTCTTTCCTGGAATAGATATTCCTGAGCAATTCGTCTCCGACTTGCGGGCCATTTCCGTGCGTTATGATTATTTGCTTGCGTTTGTCGTTTAACAGCTTGGAGAGCTTGCCTACGGCTTTGCTCACGTTGTTGTTTTGCGCATCGAAGTCGCGCGCACCACCGAACCTAATCAGCGCATTGCCCCCCAATGCTATGACAATCCTTTCCAAGCACCCACTTTACGGTATATAGCATTGCACCAAAGGTATTTTTAATTTGCGATGGTATCATCTACCGGTAATCACATGGACGAATTCCTAGGTTCCGCGCTTTCAAACAATAATGCTGATTTTGCAGAATTCAAACCAAAGATAGCAGTAGCAGGAGTTGGCGGCGGAGGAAACAATACCGTAAACAGGCTGAGCAAGATAGACATAAAGGGCGCAAACCTTTTCGCATTCAATACTGATTCGAAGCACCTGAATACTCTCGATCCCGCAATAAAGAGGGTCATCCTCGGTTATTCCATAACCCATGGGATGGGGGCAGGAGGATTTCCGGATATGGGCGAAAAGGCAGCAGAGCTCTCGAGGAAAGAAATAGACGTGTTGCTCAACGATACGAACCTTTTGTTCCTAACCGCGGGCATGGGTGGAGGAACTGGAACCGGCGCAGCTCCGATAGTTGCCGACATAGCGAAGAGCAACGGCGCAATAGTTGTCGGGATAGTCACCATACCATTCGCATTGGAAAAGGTAAGGCTAGAAGTCGCGCGCAAGGGAATAGACAAGTTGAGGCAGAAGGTGGATACGCTCATAGTGATAGACAACCAGAGGCTTGTAACATTGTATCCCAATTTACAGCTCGAACAGGCATTCAGACTAGCCGACGAGATAACCTCAAGGGCAGTAAAGGGAATCTCCGAGGCGATAACGCAGCCTAGCCTCGTCAACATAGATTTCGCTGATGTAAAAAGCGTCATGAGTTCTGGAGGACTCGCGATGATAAGCGTAGGGTCTGGCCAAGGGGCAAACAGAGTTGAGGAAGTAGTTCAAAGCACGCTGAAGAACAAGCTGCTGGACGTGGATTATGAAGGTGCAAATGGAGTTCTTCTCCACATAACGGGTGGGCCGGACATGACTCTAGGAGAAGCAAACAAGATAGGAGAGAAACTGACCGAGAAGATATCTCCTAACGCTAGCGTAATATGGGGTGCGAGGATAGATCCTGAGAGCCAAGGCAAGATAAGCGCGATCGCAATATTCACCGGAGTTTCGGGCAATTCCGTAATAGGGAAGCAGAGAAAAGAAGAGCAAGGCAGCGGATTCATAGGGTTGGATCAGCTGTAAAAACAACCTAATTCGCAGTTTTACATAGTTGAGTCGCGCATTCGAGCTATAGCACAAGCAATAAATACATTTAATACCACTAACTAGCGTTCATTTTGAGGTTGTGATTGATGCCTGACGAAGAGCAAGATATAATCCCCAGGGTGGAGGAGATAGCATTCACCGGCGTTCTGATAGGCACTCTCGATCAGGTAATGGAAAAACTGTCTAACATACCCTTTTTCTCGTTGAAGATGGATAAGGGAGCGTTGAATATAGCGAGAGTGGAAAGCAGGGACATAAAGAAGAGGCCATTCTTGTTCTACATGATAAACATAAGGCCAGAAGGAGTGAGCGTAGTATACTCGATACTGCCAGATACCAGCGAGAAACTAAGGCGATTGTACATAATAAAGAGCCTTGCTTCCGTCCTTTCGATAATATCGAAGCAATACCAGATAGACTATCAAAAGTTCTTCCAGTATGTAGACTCTTCAATAGACGACGCGCTGAACGGAATGAGCGCTAGCTACAGCAACATGTTCAACAAGTACGATGCATTGCTAATGGAATACAGGGAACTGAAGAAGCAGAACCTTGAGCTTGGCACTTCTAACAAAACCCTAGTCGCGCAGGTTTCCCAGCTTGACAACGACAACAAGCAGCTCTCAGAGGATTTGAAGGCTTTGCAAACCTATTCCGATGAAACTCTGATGGCAATGATAGAGGACTGGATAGAAACGCACAACAGCTCCATAGACGTTACCGAGTTCAGCCAGAACTACAAACTCGCTGCACCAAGAGTAGAGCAGATACTGAACAAGATGGTATCTTTGGGTTACATCGAAGTGCGCGGATAGGTGTTTGTGTTGAAGTATCTGGTGAACATAAACAAGCGCGTCAGGAACGTCAGGATATATTCCATAGTCAAGAAGGTAAACGAGAATACTAACGCTGTGTCAAAAATGTTCCAGAAAATCATAGACAAGTACATATTGAAAAAGAAATCTGAGGATGAACTTGCATAGTTCAGTATAAGGTAAAATCATGGCTGCAAAAACCAACAAAAAAAGCAATTCGATGCTTATCGTACCGTTATTGGTTCTGCTCGTGGTCGTTTACCTTATTTATTCGTCAGTATCCAGCATATTCTCTGCCCAGCACGTTTCTACAATGCCGATAAACGGTTCGCTGTCGATAAGCATGAGCATTGTAGCGAACGGAACCGCGCTTTACAATAATTCGAGGAACATCTCGTACTATTCGGTAATAAGCTATAATGCGCTTAACTCCACCAGCGTTACCGCACAAATGGAACTATATCCGTCAAATCCTGTGCCAAAAGTTTTCGTTCTCAATTATGCTACTGCTTGTTACCAATGTTTTGACGAGCAGCTTCTCATATCGTCACTGGATGCCCAGCTCTATAAGGATGGTCTTGCGCTTAACTCCACCAGCGTAAAGGAAATAGACTATTCCGCGCTTGGCAGCATGCCTAGCGGTTCGGTGCTAATAGTACCTACGGGGCTGATGCCGATAAATCTCATGCCGGGTTCCCCTTCTGGAGACATATCGATTCTAGATCTTTTGAAAAGCAACGACCAGATAATCTATGTGGGATACAACTTTTCGAGAAGCGTTGGTACCGGCGGAGTGATTTTCTCCGCGTCTTCCAACACTACCACCGCATTTGTGCAGTCGCACATAATAACGAAACCGTTTTCTAACGTCAATACCAACGCGAGCGCGGAGCTAAGAATATCAAATCCTTCATTCTTGTTCCTCGGCGGGACTCAGCTCTACTCGTATGCTTCATATATCGCAATAAACGGTTCTTTGGGTTCTGGTTTCCTTCTGGCCCTTCCGAATTCTCCGGAGCAAGGATGGCTAAGTTCAACTGCATTGGCACATGACATATCCAGAGTTCTGTCAACGCGATACTGGTTGACTCAAATGGGTCCTGGCGTTTCTGCCATCACCAACGTTTCTGCAGGCAAGATAGGTCTTTTCGCATTCAATACCACTGTTCCGAACACGGCTAACGGCACTCTGAAGATGAACAATGCATATGCATTGATAAGATTGATATCGACAAACACCCTGGCTACTCTGGAAAAGGATATGGTATTGAGGCCGAAAGTCCCGGTTTCCGGAAGTTTGGGAATATCCGCTACGATAGGTGCAACGCAGGTAATCCCGATAAGCATATTCATGAATACCTCGAAAAGCGGGCAGCAGAGAGTAACCCCGCATATAGACATATACGACCAAAACATCAGCTACGTTTCCACAGTGCCCCTCGGGTTATTCAACAGCTCCACGAATCTCAACATATTGAAATACAAGATGTTTGGACTCAAAGGGGGCACGTATATCGCGTTTCTCAAGGACTTCTACAACAACGTATACTCTGCTGCCGCGTTCAACGTTTCCCCAATTATCATAACCGGAACAACCCTCAATTTTTCAAACGGCACGTTCGTGTTCAACGCGAAGAGCAACGGTCTGCCCATAACAAATACTTCGTATTCGATAACGTTGAACGGCGCATATTCCCAGGCAGGGAACATGAGTGACGGCACCATAACATACGTTCTGCCAAAGGGAACTGTAGTGGGGTACGGGAACGAAACCTTCAACATCAATCTGCTTAATTACAACTATACGTATCTAAAGTCGAATGAACAACAGGTACTGCACATACCTACGATATACATCGAATTTGCAATAGCCATAATATCTGTAATCCTTCTCAACGTAATACTTAAACCGCCAAACCGCGACGAATATTACATAGACATACCTGCATTCCCCCCTGTAAAGAAGATAGAAATGAAGGTAGGGAAGAACGACATAATAAGCGTTTTCGACAAGGTAAACTTCTATTACCGATGGAGATTCATGCCTCTTACCATTGACGAGGTAAGAACCGGGATAGCCAACAACATAAGACAAAACAACATGCAGATAAACATAACCACCCAGAACGCAGCTCTCGTGCTTACCCATCTACTCAGAAGCAAAGACGTGGAATTTTGCGAAGGGTACTATGCGCCTAAGAAATGGATGGAGGATTCGAAATTCGATGTGGAGTATTTGGTCATATTCAGGAAGCTTAGGGATTACTGCGTGTCACACGCGCTCCTGTTCACCGACATAGGCTCGAGTTCCATGGCAGATATAGTGCTCAGCAAGAACAACAAGCAGCTGCAGATCATGATATATTCTAGTGCTGCGGGCATAAAGCCGATAAAAATAAGCTCAGATTCCAAGGTCGCGATAATGTTCCTCAACGAGGAAGCGAAGCTCACTTTCTTGGACAAACTCTACGCATCGTATGGCGAACAGGCGGAATTGCTCAAGATGGGGATTTCCTACAACTACGTCAAGCTGTATGATACCGGCAACCTCGACGCGATAATCTTTTAAGCACCAAATAGGTAGTCATCTCATGGATCGCGAATTCTGCAAGCATGCGAAACTCCAAAGCGCGATGGAATACCTCATGACTTACGGATGGGCAATACTCATCATCGCTGTGGTATTGGGTGCGTTGTTCCAGTTAGGAATCTTCAATGCTTCTACTTTCACGCCGAAAGCGCCGCCAGGCGCATGTCATGTATTTCGTCCAAATGGGCCATCTACGACATCATTCATCAACCTGCAAGGCATATGCAATGGCGAATTGCCTCAGTATGTCGCTTCATTTCAGAGT
Organism: Microcaldota archaeon; assembly: GCA_021789155.1. GTDB lineage: Archaea > Micrarchaeota > Micrarchaeia > Micrarchaeales > CABMGC01 > JAJYJW01. Next base: position 6,509 of record JAJYJW010000021.1, on the reverse strand, counting down.
CCTGCATACGTATTGATGTCTGCATCATCTGCATTACAACCAACTTCTGCAATAACCGTTTCAATGTGGTTGAACTTTCCAGGATTCTACGGAGAAACGGATACGATAAGGATGGGTCCGGGAGCGTTTAACTACAGACTTGCGATGAATAGTGCAGCCCCTTATCGGAACATATTCTGGCAGATATACGTTAACGGGATAGAACAAAGCATATCAAGTCAGAACTTCGCCCCAAACACGTGGTATCTAGTCACCGCTACATATGGAAGTGGATTTGTAACGTTATATGTTAACGGAGTTTCTTCCTCTAGCGTCGCAGCTACAGGTAGCATAACCGAAACCTCTGGATATCAACTTGAGCTCAATGCATATGATGCATCTGCACAGACAAAATTGCAAATGGCCAATGTGCAATTGTACAATTCGTCCCTTTCCTCCAATGAAATCACCGCATTGTACAACGAGGGAATAGGCGGCGCCCCGGTAAAACTCAGCAATCTCGTTGGCTGGTGGCCGCTGAACGGCGATGCGAAGGATTACTCGGGCAATAACAACAACGGGGTTCCGACTACTGGAGTTTCGTTTACGAGCAGCTGGGAATCAGGTTATTCCGCACCTTAATTATACTTTTCAAATGCATTCTATGTGATACAATGCTCGTGATGGGAATAGAAAGCACGGCGCATACCTTCGGAGTAGGAATAGTCAGCGATGGCAAGATAATCGCAAACGAAAAGGAGATGTACAAAATAGGCACAGAAGGCATGATACCGTCGAAAGTCGCGGAATACCACATAAACAACGCGCCGATAGTCGTGGAACGCGCCCTAAAAAGTGCAGGCGTGAATCTAAATGAGATTGAGGGCATAGGCTACGCATGCGGACCTGGACTCGGACCCTGCTTGCAAGTTGGGGAACTTACAGCAAAGAGCATTGCGACAAGATTGGGAATAAAAATAGCGCAAGTCAACCATCCGGTAGCGCACGTGGAAGTCGCAAGGAAGCATGCGAAAATGAAAGATCCATTGGTGCTATACGTTAGCGGCGGAAATTCCCAAATATTGAAAACAGTGCGCAAGCCTTTCCTGCATTATTCGGTGTTCGGGGAAACTATGGACATAGGCGTTGGAAACATGCTGGATAATTTCGCGCGCGCCTTGAAGCTTAATCCAGCATGGGGGTCGACCGTTGCGAAAACAGCTGAAAACGGAAAGTACGTGCCGCTGCCCTATACCGTTAAAGGCACGGAATTCTCCTTTACTGGATTGCTGACAAGCGCCACGAAGCACATAGGCTCGGAAAGCGCACGAGACCTATGCTATTCCATACAGGAAACCGCATTCGCGATGCTGTGCGAAGCGACGGAGCGTGTGATGATGCTTACGAACGCAAAGGAGCTTTGCGTGTGCGGCGGCGTAGGACAAAGTACCAGATTGAAAGAGATGCTCGCAGCCATGGCGACATCGCATAACGCCAAACTGGGATTCGCACCTAACGAATTCAACGCGGACAACGGCGCCATGATAGCCGTGGTGGCGGAAGACATGTTAAGGAAGGGGATGAGTACGAAGATAAGCGAATGCAGCATAAACCAGAGATACAGGATAGACAGGGCAGAATTGGCGTGGTGACATGAAACAATTATCGGAAGGAGCGGAAGCGAAAATATATCTGGCGAAAACCGCAGGCACGAATGTTGTGATTAAAAACAGGATAGAGAAAAAGTACAGGGAAAAGGCTCTTGACGATTCGATTCGCGCTGCAAGGAACAGAATAGAAGCGAGAATATTGTACAAGGTTTCACGTGCCGGCGTTCCAGCGCCAAGGCTAATCGCGGCAAGCAAGCATACTATAGTGATGAGCTGGATAGACGGGCGGATGCTGAATAAAACCAGACATACCTCGAAAATAATGGAAAGGGCAGGCGAGCATCTTGCAAGTCTACACAATGCGGACATTTCGCACGGGGATTACACGCCAGCGAACCTCATGGTCGGTAAGAACGAGGTTTACGTCATAGATTTTGGACTGGCATCGATAACGAACAGCTTGGAGGAGAAGGCAACGGATCTTCTTCTTATGAAAAGATCAACAGCAAAATCCGCGTTCCGAAGCTTCCTAAAAGGCTACGAGAGAAAATCAAGAATGCATGATGAAATAGTCGCGCGCCTTGATGACATAGAAAGGCGTGCGAGATACCAGAGCAGAACTCTGGGGTGAATAGAAGATCAGAGATCTCCTACTCTCCTCTTTTGCGCTCGTTTTATTCTCTTCCTTCTCTTCTTTACCCACTTCCAGCGCATTCTTCCTTTCTTCTTCCATTTTCTAGGTATACTGCCCAAAATTAACACCATATGTGAAACGATTGACAGGTACTAATTAGTGTGTTAGCATTTATAAAAGAATGCGTAATTAGCACTTGTTTGTGCTTTTAATATGACCTTCATAAAATATATACTTTGCCTAAGAAGGAGTAGCGAGTAAATGGTTAACCTTGACTGGTTCGTGAGAAAGACCACATCTAAGGACTATGATGCTGATAGGCTAGTGGTAAGCACGAAGACTTCGGTAGTTTCGCTTAATAGGCCGCATACGTCCATTTCCGCCATAGAAGGCAAATACTCGGAATTGGATAGGAACAAAGTCGTATTGCTGAAATACGCCATAGACGGGAATAGATATGTTCTATGCAAGGAAATCACCTTCGATATGCTAATCACGGTGTACGACGCAAATACTTCATCGTTGCTTGCGATAAGGCCAACAAGCACCATACTTGATACGGTTGACATGAAATCGCTGCAGAACTACGGAAAGAAATTCGTCAACGCCAACATAGAGATAAGGGCAATAGGCCTTCAGAACCAGGGTGGCGCAGCAACAAAGATAGTAGAGCAAGTAGCGAGCATGTTCAAAGGCAGCATAATCGAATTGGATCTGTTCGGCAACCAGAAAAGGCACGTGTGCATTGACGTGAAAACTGGCGCAAGCTACGATGTTTTGCTGCTTAACAGAATATACAAACCAACCGAATTGGCAAACGACATGACTGCGGAGCAGTTCAAGTCTTTCATCGGGGCGCTGGAGAAGTAGCGCGCTTTTCATACAGTACGCTGTGCACAGCGCCGTCGCTCGCGAGAACGCTCTTCTTCAATGCGAAAGAGCCAACGCTGAATTTGCCAAATCCCTCATTGCTGTTTTTGACAATATCCCTCAATTTGTCGCCTATTTTCGTGCATCTTGCCAGAGTCACATGCGGCGTGTAGCTTCGTGAACTGGTTTCTATTCCAATGTTCGTTAGCATTTCTCTGAGATTCTTTTGCAACCTTGAGCATGCGCTGTTCTCGTCATGCACATTCGCAAACAGTATTCCATGTAGCTTATCCTCGAATATTCCCAGTCCCTTGATCTCAACATCGAATCCCCCGAAAGAAACGCCGTCGATCCCCTCCTTTATCCTGTCTAGTAGTTTATCCTCAACATCGTCCATGAAGTTTAGCGTTATGTGCATGTTTTCAGCGCTCGACACGTTGCAATTACCCATTCTCATTTTGCCTAGAGAATCTGTCAACGCCACCTTGATGTACGCAGGTATGTCTATGCACGTGAAAAGCCGCATAATGCAGGATTTGCATGCAAATGCTTTATAATTTGCTAGCAGATTAGTAGGTATTAGTACGAGTGCGTTGAATGACGGTTTTTGACAATTTCAAGGAAATAGACCTTAGGGTAGCGGCAATAGTGAACGTAGAGGATCATGAACTTGCAAGAAAACCAATGTTCAAGTTGACCCTTGACTTGGGAGAGGAGCTTGGGAGGAGAACTGTCGTTGCCGGGATAAAGGGCCCATACACGAAGGAGGAATTGATAGGAAAGAAGGTAATATGCATAGCTAATCTCGAGCCGAAGGACGTAGCTGGGGTGATGTCGCAGGGAATGCTATTGGCGGCAGAGGATCCATCGAACATATCCCTTCTTACGGTTGACAGGGACGTGCTTCCGGGAAGCAAGATAAGGTGATACGATAATCGTGTGCATAGCCGGATTGCCAGGTTCTGGAAAAAGCACTGCAGCGGAGATATTCAAGGAGAACGGCTTCAGGGTAATAGAGATGAGCTCATTGGTGAAAGCTAGCATGAAGGAGCACAAGATAGAAGTGAATATAGGCAACATAGTAAAATACGCGCACGATTGGCGCGCGAAGATGGGCAACGACATAGTCGCGAGAACCGCGATAAAGCAGATGAAAAGCAACAAGTCCAAGAATTTCATCGTGTCTGGAGTGAGAAGCACCAGCGAGCTCAAGGCTTTTAGGGAATACGATTCAACCCTCATTCTTCTTCTCACATCTCCGCAGGCTGAAAGGTATAAGAGGGTGAGGAAAAGGGCAGAGCCGAAGGATCCGAAGAGCAGGAAGGAATTCCTTGAAAGGGAAAAGTCAGACGCTCGCGGTTATGAGAAACACAAACGCATCACCGGAATAGACAGGATAACGAAAGAGGCAGACATCATAATAGCGAATACATCCACGAAGGCGGCTTTCCGCGCGGATGTGCTCAGAGCGGCAAAGTATATTAAAAAGCTATGCTAGATATAAGCAGTGATAAGGTTGAGATTTTCATTATTGGTAATCCTTGCGATTGCTTCCATAAGCTTCGCGTCGCAATCGTACCTTGATGTTTACGGACCAGTGCCGGGCTTGATATACCAGAATGGGAGCATGTATCTAGGTAAGGTAGGGCCAGGCGAGAGCTTTTACGTAATGGCTTCTGCCGCAACCGTGGACACCTCGGGAAAACTCATAAACATAGGTTGGGACACGCTGAAAGCGGTGCAGCTGCCTGCAGGATGGTCCGCCCAGCAGTCTCCGCTTTACGCCAACCCTATGAAGATGAAGATAACCACATCGCCCAATTCGTCTGACGGCACGTACCGAATGGTGCTTCAAGCCGAGAACGTGGGAAACTACTCGAAACTCGGCAACCTGACGTTCACCGCATACATAAACGTTTCCACTGATGTATTCGACGTTAACGTTACCCCATCTAGTCTAGATCTGGGGGTAGGGCAACCAGGAAACATCTATCTTACGATAAGGAATACCGGCGCTTCCGACGACCCTTTCATAATAAGCGCATACGGCCTTCCGAATTTGAATAGCACGACCCAGAAGATAATATTGCATTCAACAACAACGAGTTCCGCATATCCAATTTCGATAAACGAGCCTGGAGTCTACACATTATACATCAACGTAACTTCGACTTCCAGTTCGCTCGTCCACAAGCTCTATGCGATAAACACCACGGTTAGCGCGAGCTTGCTCAATGATTATACTGCGGCATCCGAAGGTGCGATAATATCGCCAGTAATATTCCAGCCAGCATATGCGATAATGCATTTGATAGAAGTGCTGGTTTCGAAGTTCATTCAATGATACTGGTTTATTAATCTGCACGAGAAAAGATTCATTTGTGCCCGCTTAGCTCAGTGGTAGAGCGAGTGGCTGTTAACCACTAGGTCGCAGGTTCGATCCCTGCAGCGGGCGTTCACCTGAAACGCTGAATGGAAATGAATTCTACCAATCAACCCGGCAAATCTTCTCCTTCGAAAGAAATAGACGAAATGATCGAAAACGCGGTTGGGTGGAAGGGCAAGGTTCTTTTGCGTTTGCGCATTCTGATTAGGAAAGCGGATCCTTCGATAATCGAAGAAGTTAAATGGAAGAAGCCAAGCAATCCAGCAGGCGTTCCCGTATGGTCTCATGACGGAATCGTATGCGTAGGCAACGTGCTGAAGAATGCAGTTAGACTTACGTTCTTCTCAGGAATTAAGATCAATGACCCTAAGAAAATATTCAACACCCGTCTGGATAGCAAAACAGTACGTGCAATAGACTTCCATGAAGACGATATAATAGACGAGAATGCCCTGAAAGCGCTCGTAGCTGATGCGGTAAATGTAAACGTTTCAAAATCGTTCAAATAATGGGAGCTTTTTGGAGATGCGCCTGCATTTCCCTTCCAAATGGTTTTATAAGCTGAAAGAGAAATAGTAATGGTTCGAATGGACATACTGGCAAAGTTCAAAGAGGAAGTTGTAGAACAGCTTGCGAGCGCAACCGGAATAAACGACATAGAAGGAACGCTTCTGGTTCCGAAGAGCAGGGAATTCGGAAACCTCACCACTAACATCTGCTTCATGCTCGCGAAGAAGACCGGAAGGAATCCATCGGAGATAGCAAAAGAGCTTTCGAAGAAGATCCATGCTTCTGAATTCATAAGCAAAGTAGAGGCAAGCGGCCAATACGTCAATTTCTTCATAAACGAAAAAGCGTATCTTAATGGGGTAATCGATTCTGCAATGTCCGAATCGTACGGAAAAGGCAATAAGAAAGAAGGAAAAATCATAGTGGAATACTCCTCGCCTAACATAGCTAAGCCATTCGGAGTTGCGCATCTTCGCTCTACGATAATCGGGGATTCGATATACCGTTGTTATGACAGATC